>NZ_BADV01000075.1:0-137091 GCF_000238895.1 Pseudoalteromonas sp. BSi20429
GTATTTAAATTTCAGATTTATATAAACTTATTTAGATAAACTGGTTTAGATAAAACGCTTAATTATAAAATCTACTTTTACGCGCTTAGCTTGGCCAAGTAGTTTTTTAACTGGCTGCGGGTAATCATCCATCGTTTCTAAATCATCTGGGCCTGTTAAACGTCGGCAGTGTTGTAAAATTTCCTGCTTTTCGTTATCAATAGCATCCATAATTGTTTGCTCTGGATCTTCTATTAAAATACCGTTTTCGATATCAAGACCCCATGCACGCGGATTTAAGTTATGCCCGCTCAGTAAATGCTTTGTTCTATCTGAACAAATACCTTTTAAATGAAACGAATTGCTTTCATCTTTCCACAGGTACACATTTAAATTACCGTTATCGATATGACGCTTTTGCGTTTTTACAAATTTATGCAAAATAGTTTCGTATAAATAAGGTAATGCCCCTATTTTACTAAACGGCTCGCTTGGCGGTAAATAAAAGTCATTTGCTGTTTTATCGCCTACAACAATAGTCACTTGCTTGCCTTGCTTTAATAATCGGCGCAGTGATCGCATAAGCGGTGCCGGAAAATTGAAGTATGGCGTATACAACACAAGCTCTTGCTCTGTTGTATCAAATAACGCTTTTATTAAACGATTTAACTCGTTATTACGACGCCCGAGTCCTAAAAACAAACGAATACCTAATGCTTGCGTATTTAGCTGCTCTGCTGCGTTATAACTTGCGACTTTTAAATCGCGCATTAACTGCTTTTGATCAAGCTTAAAGTCGTGCAAACGCTTAAGCGGTCGAGTGTCAATGCGTGGCACGGCCACTGATGAAAGTAGCTTTGTCTCAATAAAATCAACTACTGAGTCACACAGTTCGCTCTGCGTTATCAAAAAGTAACGATCGAGCCTGTAGCGCTCGTTGTATTGCAAGTACACGTTATTTAAGCTTGCGCCGCTGTAAAGTAAGGTGTCGTCAATTACAAAACCTTTTAAATGCAATACGCCAAATAATTCTTTAGCTTTTACAGGTACGCCATAAACTTGTACGCTCGATTTAAACTTTTCTAAATCGTCACAGTATAAACTTGCGTTACCGTCTGATTTATCAGCGCCAATTAATCCACGTTGCGCACGATGAAAATCCACCAGCACTTTGACCTCAAGTGCGGGGTTTGCCAATGACACACGATGCAGCGCTTCTAAAATTTCGCGACCTGCTTCGTCATCTTGTAAATACAACGCAGTAATATAAATTCGTTTTTTTGCGTTCGCTATCAAGCGTAGCAATTGCGTTCGGTAATCTTGCGCATTGGTTAAGACGTTAACGTCTTTTGAAGTCAACCCGAATGCGGGTTTTTCCTGCCAAAATAACATAGTTGCCTATTTGCTTAGGTCACATAATCTATCAGTGACAAATAAAATTAGGTAAAACATAACAAAAAAAATCAAAGGGGTCATGAAATAACGCTGTTTTGTTGCCTGTTAGTCTATTTATTGAGCTACTTAGGCATTTTAACTGTAAAAGCACAGAGCTCTAGTACACAATACTGCACAGCTTTTCGATTTGATAAAAAAAATAATCGCGGATTTTGTTTACATCTGCCTTGTTTTTCTTAGAATCGAGCGCATTAAAGACCGTATTAAACGTTTAGGAAAAAATAATGACTGAAGCAAAACATTGTAAGCTACTAATTTTAGGCTCTGGCCCAGCTGGTTATACTGCCGCAGTATATGCAGCACGTGCAAATTTAAACCCTGTTTTAATTACAGGCATTCAACAAGGTGGCCAATTAACAACCACAACTGAAGTTGAAAACTGGCCTGGTGATGCACACGGTTTAACAGGTCCTGCGTTAATGGATCGTATGAAAGAGCACGCTGAGCGCTTTGAAACTGAAATCATATTCGATCACATCAATAAAGTAGATGTATCTAAGCGCCCTTTCACACTAACTGGCGACCAAGGTACTTACACATGTGATGCATTAATCATTGCAACGGGTGCTTCTGCCAAATACTTAGGCCTAGAGTCTGAAATTAATTTCCAAGGCCGTGGTGTTTCGGCATGTGCTACGTGTGACGGTTTTTTCTATAAAGGTCAAAAAGTAGCGGTTGTTGGTGGTGGTAATACAGCGGTTGAAGAAGCGCTTTACTTATCTAACATTGCTGACGAAGTACATGTTATTCATCGTCGTGACAGTTTCCGCAGTGAAAAAATACTTGCTGACCGCCTTGCTGAAAAAGCAGCTAACGGTAACGTTGTAATGCATTACAACCGCACGCTGGACGAAGTATTAGGCGACCAAATGGGCGTAACCGGCGTTCGTATTAAAGATGCACACTCTGATGCAACTGAAGAGCTAGATTTAGCAGGCGTATTTATTGCTATTGGCCACAAGCCAAATACTGATATGTTTGTTGGTCAACTAGAAATGAAAGATGGCTACTTAGTTGTAGAGTCTGGTCTTCACGGTAACGCGACTCAAACAAGCGTAGAAGGCGTTTTTGCTGCAGGTGATGTGTCTGACCACATTTACCGTCAAGCAATCACATCTGCGGGTACAGGCTGTATGGCTGCCCTTGATGCAGAGCGTTTCTTAGATAATTTATAAGCAATTAAATAAATTATTATAGGGCTGATTATTCAGCCCTTTTTTTATGCCTAAAATATAGTTACACTTTTAAGATCAATTATAAAATAAGTACTGTATGAGAAATCAGCTATACCAATTAAGCGAAAACGATATAGCATTCCCCAATCCGGAATACGCATTAGAATCCCCTGATGGCTTGTTAGCAATTGGCGGAGATTTGAGTTTACCTCGCCTAAGTAATGCCTACAAAAGCGGAGTATTCCCTTGGTTTAGTGAAGATGAGCCTATTATGTGGTGGTCTCCCAGCGAGCGAGGCATTTTTGAGCTTAATGATTTTCATATAAGTAAGAGCCTGCGTAAGCATTTAAAAAAGCACCCTGTAAGAGTAACCATTAATAATGCCTTTGAAGAGGTGATAGAAGCCTGTCGCGATCAACGCCTTGATACCGATGGCACTTGGATCACCTCTGACATGCTCGACGCTTACGTTAATATACATAATGCTGGCATTGCACATAGTTTAGAGGTGTGGAGTAACGGAGAGCTTGCAGGTGGCTTATACGGCATTATGCAAAATGGTGTTTTTTGTGGCGAGTCGATGTTTCATCATCAAACCAATTGCTCTAAGCTTGCTATGTGGGCACTGGTAAATTGGCTTAAACGCCATAATGCACATTTTATTGATTGCCAGTTAGAAAACCCTTATTTAATGACCCTAGGTGCAAAAGTAATCCCCCGTTCCACATTTTTGACTAAACTAAAAGCTGCACATAACTATACTGTTAACCCTATTATGTGGGAGCCACAAGAACTTGACGCAATCTATGAATGAACAACTTCCTGCACGTGTTGGTTTAACCCAAGAGTTTGACTGTAGTTATTTACCCAACAGACAAGAGCAACTTTTAGTTATTCTTGATCCCAGTTGCTACAGCACCGATAAATTTGAGTCATTATTAGGCTTGGGATTTCGTCGCAGTGGTAACCAAATATACCGTCCGCACTGCCCAATATGCAGCGCATGCAGTTCTGTACGTGTATTAGCACAAGACTTTATGCCCTCAAAATCGCAAAAACGTAAACTAAACAAAGCAAAAACACAGTTTGAGGTAAAATATTCAACGCAAGAGCGACCTGAGTACTATCCGCTTTATAGCAAGTACATAACGATGCGTCATCAGGATGGAAGTATGTATCCTCCTGAAAAAGAACAGTTTCAAAGTTTTTTGCTTTGTAGTTGGCTCAAGATCACATTTATTGAACTGTGGCACCAAGATACTTTAGTCGCAGTTGCCGTAACTGATTGTATGAATAGCGCTATTTCTGCAATTTATACCTTTTTTGATCCCGACTTTGAACACTATAGTTTAGGCTCTGTGATGATATTAGAGCAGCTAAAGTTTGCTAAAGAGCAAAATAAGCAATACGTGTACTTGGGCTATCAAATTGATGAATGCGACAAAATGAAGTACAAAACTCAGTTTTTACCTGCTCAAAAACAGCTCAATGATGAGTGGGTGGCTATTTAATTTGCAAATATAGCCCCTGCGCCTTTACTTATTGGAGTATTTTGGGCAAAATCTGCAGCGTTTAACTATTAAAGAGGTGTTACGCTAAACATGGCGAAAGAAGACGTAATCGAAATGCAAGGGACAGTCCTTGATACTTTACCAAATACAATGTTCCGAGTTGAGCTAGAAAATGGTCACGTAGTTGTGGCTCATATTTCAGGCAAAATGCGCAAAAACTATATCCGTATTTTAACCGGCGATAAAGTAACGGTAGAAATGACTCCTTACGATTTATCAAAGGGTCGTATCGTATTCCGTGCTCGCTAAGTAAGTGCGTAAACGAGATTTAGTTTTTGGCTAGTGTTTTACTAGCTTTAAGCGTTTATTAAATGTAATTGATAGACATTGACTAGCAATTACATTTAATAAACAAAAAGCCCAGTTTTTGCTGGGTTTTTTGTTGCCTATAAAAAAAGCAAAAAAAATGGCCCGCTATTATGTAGCGGGCCATTTTATTTAACTAAATTATTTAATTAACGTTTTACGCTGGTGTTAAATTACTCTCGTAATCAAAGCGAATCTTCTTATCTTTAACCGATACTTTAACCGTACCGCCATCAACAAGTTCACCAAACAGTATTTCGTTAGCTAATTGCTTTTTAAGCTCTTCTTGAATAACACGTGCCATTGGACGTGCACCCATTGCTTTATCGTAGCCTTTATCTGCCAACCACTCACGTGCTTTAGACGTAAGCTCAAGGTTAACTGATTTTTTATCAAGCTGCGCTTGCAGTTCCACAATAAACTTATCAACCACCAGTAAAATAACTTCACGTTCAAGGTGATTAAACCAAATGATGTTATCTAAACGGTTTCTAAATTCTGGTGAAAATACTTTATTAATTGCACCCATTGCATCGTGCGTATGATCTTGCTCTGTAAAACCAATCGACTTACGCGTAGTTTCTTGTACGCCCGCATTGGTAGTCATTACAACCACTACATTTCTAAAGTCAGCTTTACGGCCGTTATTATCGGTCAACGTACCGTGATCCATAACCTGTAGCAAAATGTTGTAAATGTCTGGATGCGCTTTTTCAATCTCATCTAAAAGTACAACAGCATGTGGATTTTTAATAACTGCTTCTGTTAATAAACCACCTTGCTCAAAACCAACATACCCTGGTGGAGCACCAATTAATCGACTAATTGCATGGCGTTCTACATATTCCGACATATCAAAACGAATAAACTCAACACCCATACATTTAGCAAGTTGCTTAGTTACTTCTGTTTTACCCACACCGGTAGGCCCTGCAAACAAGAACGAACCCACTGGTTTTTCTTCGCTCGATAAACCAGAGCGAGATAAGCGAATAGCTGATGTAAGCGCATCAATAGATTGATCTTGCCCAAACACGAGCATTTTAAGGTTACGGTCTAAGTTTTTAAGCGTTTCTTTATCTGTCGACGAGACGCTTTGCGCTGGGATACGTGCCATTTTAGATATAATTAGTTCTATATCTGCCACGCCAATGGTTTTTTTACGTTTAGAGCTAGGTTGCAGACGCTGGCTTGCACCGGCTTCATCAATTACATCAATTGCTTTATCTGGCAAGTGGCGCTCATTAATGTATTTAGCACTGAGTTCTGCAGCTGCTTTTAGTGCTTTTTGAGTGTAACGAATGCCATGATGCTCTTCGTAACGCTCTTTTAAGCCGTTTAATATTTTAGTGGTATCGGCAACACTTGGCTCAAGTACATCAATTTTTTGAAAGCGACGTACTAATGCACGGTCTTTCTCAAAAATATTTTTATACTCGTTGTAAGTTGTTGAACCCATACAACGTAGCTTACCACTTGAAAGGAGTGGTTTAAGCAAGTTTGATGCGTCCATAACACCACCAGACGCCGCGCCGGCACCGATTATGGTATGTATTTCATCAATAAATAAAATAGAGCCTGGCTCAGCTTGCAGCTCTTTTAGTAAGCTTTTAAAGCGCTTTTCAAAGTCGCCGCGGTATTTAGTACCCGCAAGCAATGCCCCCATATCTAGCGAGTACACAACAGCATCTGCAATTACTTCTGGTACTTGCTTATTAACAATGCGATACGCTAAGCCTTCAGCAATGGCTGTTTTACCAACGCCCGCTTCACCTACAAGTAATGGGTTATTCTTTTTACGACGACACAATACTTGTACCGTGCGCTCTACTTCGCTGTCGCGTCCGATCAGTGGATCAATGTTACCTTCACGAGCTTGAACGTTTAAGTTAGTTGTAAAGCTGTCTAGCTTGCTTGCTTCTTCATTTTGAACTTCTTGCACTTCATCATGAATATCGTCGCTGTCGTTGCCTAATTCATCATCTGCTTTAGAAATACCATGCGAAATAAAGTTAACGATGTCTAAACGCGATACATCATGCTTTTTAAGTAAATATACAGCTTGGCTTTCTTGCTCAGAAAAAATAGCAACTAGCACATTCACGCCAGTGACTTCATTTTTACCTGACGATTGCACATGGAACACAGCGCGTTGTAATACACGTTGAAAGCCAAGTGTTGGCTGAGTTTCACGCTCTTCTTCTAAATCTGGAATGACGGGTGTTGTTTCGTCAATAAATTCTAATAATTCGGTTTTTAAACCAGAAATATTAACACCACACGCGTTTAGGGCTTCTCCTGCAGAAGGATTATCTAACAGCGCAAGTAAAAGGTGCTCTACGGTCATAAACTCATGACGGCGAGTGCGCGCTTCACGAAACGCGGCATTTAATGTGAGTTCTAAGTCTTTGTTTAGCATTGGCAACCCCTTACTGAGATAATAATTTATACCACAACAATCGGATGTTTGATCACCCTAATTGGTATTTATACCAATTGCATTAAATTCGTGGCCTATTATAGCGATGAGGAAATAACTTAGTAACAAGGCAAAAATTACAAATATAGTTGTTCTATATGAATAATTTTTAACGAAGTTAATAAGTAATTTAATCCGCTAAAATGATCATTTTTTAATAAAATTGGTATTTATTCCTGCTCACAACTACAAAGCAGTGGATGCTCGTTATCACGCGCGTAGCGGTTAACTTGTTCAGCTTTGGTGTGGGCTACGTCGGCGCTGTAAACACCACATATACCTTTACCTTTTTCATGAACCTGAAGCATCACGTCGGTTGCTCTATCGCTATCCATATTAAAAAACGTCGTTAAAACTTCTATTACAAAGTCCATCGGCGTGTAGTCGTCGTTATTTAAAACAACTTTATATTTTCGCGGCGGCTGTAGCTTTTGCTTTTCGCTGTCGCGAACTGTATCGATAACACCTGAATCTTTCATACCACTCATAATTAAATATAGTCTTGTCTTTGTAACTCAAGCAAACTTGAATAAAAAATAAATAAAATGTTAAAAAAATAACTCAAAACACTTGACTGGTTGGCTAAATAAACTACAGTCAAACGTAGATTGATTAAACCTTAGTCAGTCTAACAAATAATACAATTTAGAATAACTAAATTAGTCAACTTATTGAAGGATGTAGAAGTATGGCTTGCGGTAAAGTTAAATGGTTCAACAACGCTAAAGGTTTTGGTTTCATCGTAGAAGACGGCTGCGAGAATGATATTTTCGCTCATTACTCAACAATTGTAATGGACGGTTATAAAACGCTTAAAGCTGGTCAAGATGTAACATTCGAATTAGAACAAGGACCTAAAGGTCTACACGCTAAAAATATTGCCCCAGATGGTGACATTATTGAGTGACTATTGTTTTGTTCGACTAAAGCGAGTGACCTTTTAAGATCCTCGCTTAATTCCTTAAGCATACTAACTTATCTCTTCTCCCCTATTTATTGCCTCTTTTCATTCAAATTCAACCCTTTTCCTTGAATTTATTTTATATACCCCAATGTTCTAAGAGTTGATTGTTTAACTGCTTATTGGGCATGCTCAACCTCTAGCCCTTTTTATTTAAGCTTGTTACACTCTTGGTGCTAAAAATTGCGTATTAACGCAGCAACTAATCCAACTTGTCGCCTCTTTTATATGTACTAGGCTAAAGGCTGATTTATTTTTGTTAATTTTTTAGCTATAAATACAATTCCAGTTCGTCAGGTGTGACTATTCTGCTTTTATAAAAGAGCAACGCTGAGTACCAACACCTAACAAACTATTCATTACGAGCGTATGTATTCATTAACTTGTTTAATAATATGTACTCACTCATTAGTAATGATTTTCTTTGCATTGTTGAATAAGACCTTTTCGGTCTACTATCTAGGAATGATGATGACATCAAAAATTATCTATACAAAAACGGACGAAGCTCCGGCACTAGCAACTTACTCGTTGCTACCGATCATCCAAGCATATACAAATGCGGCCGGTGTTGAAGTTGAAACTCGCGATATCTCATTAGCAGGTCGTGTAATTGCTAGCTTCCCTGATTATTTAACACAAGAACAACGCATTGGTGATGCACTTGCTGAACTTGGCGAGCTTGCTAAAACACCAGAAGCAAACATCATCAAATTACCAAACATCAGTGCATCTGTACCACAGCTTCGCGCTGTAATTAAAGAGCTTCAAGCAAAAGGTTACGCTCTTCCAGAATACCCTGTTGAACCTAAAAATGATGAAGAAAAAGCAATTCAAGCTGCTTACGACAAAATCAAAGGCAGTGCAGTAAACCCAGTACTACGTGAAGGTAACTCAGATCGTCGCGCACCAGGTTCTGTAAAAGAATATGCACGTAACAACCCGCATTCAATGGGTGCGTGGAGCAAAGATTCAGAGTCTTATGTTGCAAGCATGAGCGAAGGCGACTTCTTTGGTTCAGAAAAGTCTGTAACTGTTGATACAGCCACTGATGTACGTATTGAACATGTTGCAACTAACGGCGACGTTTCTGTACTTAAACAAAGCACGCCTCTTTTAGCTGGCGAAGTTATTGATGCATCAAGCATCAGCGCTTCTAAACTTCAAGCTTTCTTAGCTGCTGAAATTGACGCTGCTAAAGAAAAAGGTGTTTTATTCTCGCTTCACATGAAAGCGACAATGATGAAAGTATCTGATCCAATTATCTTTGGTCACGCTGTAAAAGTATTCTACAAAGATGTATTTGCTAAACACGGTGAGCTTTTTGAAGAGCTAGGTGTTGATGTAAATAATGGTTTAGGCGATGTATATTCTAAAATTCAAACATTAGACGATGCTAAGCGCGAAGAAATTGAAGCGGACATTCAAGCTGTTTACGCTAGCCGCCCTGCTATTGCTATGGTTGATTCTGACCGTGGTATTACAAACCTACACGTACCAAGTGACGTGATCATCGATGCTTCTATGCCTGCTGCAATCCGTTCAAGCGGTCAAATGTGGAATAACGATGGTAAATTACAAGACACTAGCTTTGTAATTCCAGATCGTTGTTACTCAGGTATTTACCAAGCAACTATTGATTTTTGTAAAGTGAATGGTGCGTTTGATCCAACAACTATGGGTAGCGTACCTAACGTTGGCCTTATGGCTCAAAAAGCTGAAGAATACGGTTCACACGATAAAACGTTTGAAGCTAAAGCAGATGGTTCTATCCGTGTTGTTGATGCAAATGGTAATACATTACTTGAGCACAGTGTTGAGCAAGGCGATATTTGGCGCATGTGTCAGGTTAAAGACGCACCAATCCAAGATTGGGTTAAGCTTGCAGTAAATCGTGCACGCGCAACAGGCGTTCCAGCTATTTTCTGGTTAGACGAAAACCGTGCACATGATGCAGAGCTAATCAAAAAAGTAAATAAATACCTACCAGATCACGATACAGCTGGCCTAGATATTCAAATTTTAGCACCGCTTGAAGCAACATTGTTCTCACTAGCGCGTATTAAAGAAGGTAAAGACACTATTTCTGTAACAGGTAACGTTTTACGTGATTACCTTACAGATTTATTCCCAATTTTAGAGCTAGGTACGAGTGCTAAAATGCTTTCAATTGTTCCACTTATGAACGGTGGTGGATTATTTGAAACTGGCGCAGGTGGTTCTGCACCTAAGCATGTTCAACAATTCGAAAAAGAAAACCACTTACGTTGGGATTCTTTAGGTGAATTTTTAGCACTTGCTGCATCGCTTGAACACCTAAGCGTAACTACGGGTAACAACAAAGCACAAGTACTTGCTGATACACTTGATAAAGCGACAGGCACTTTCTTAGCAGAAAACAAGTCTCCTTCACGTAAAGTGAAAGAAATTGATAACCGTGGTTCTCATTTCTTCCTATCTTTATTCTGGGCACAAGAACTTGCTAAGCAAAATGATGACAGTGAACTTAAAGCACAGTTTACTCAAATTGCTAGCGACCTTGAGTCTAATAAAGAACAAATCGTAAGTGAACTTAACGATGCGCAAGGCCCTGCAGTTGATTTAGGCGGTTACTTCCAGCCTAACGATGATGCAGCCTTTAAAGCGATGCGTCCAAGCACTACATTTAACGATATTCTTGCTAAATTAGTATAAATATTAGTTTAAATTTAAAAGCCGCTTACTTGTAAAAGTAAGCGGCTTTTTTATGTCTAAATTTTACAAACAAAAAGGCCGCTATTTATAAAATAGCGGCCTTTGAATAATTAAATTTATTTATTTAATTAATTATTTAGTATCATACCAATTCGCTTAATTAAGTGATCAACTTTGAGGCAAGAAAATCTTGTCGATAACAAGGCAAAAATTTCGTTATTTAGTTGCTCTATATCAGAAATTTTTAACGCAGTTACCGTCAGATTTAATCCCTCAAATTGATTAAGTATTATTGCGGGTTGGTATAAGCCCGTGGCATTTTTGAATCTGTCGTATAACGGTCACGCAGTTTATCTTGGCGAGATTGTGTAGAAACCTCAACCCCATTGATAAACATTTTGCTCACGTGGCTGCTTAGTTCAAACGGGTCATTACTCCACATTACTACATCAGCAGCTTTACCTACTTCAAGACTACCTGCATTAATGCCAAATACATCAGCAACGTTTGATGTAACCGCTTTTAACGCACCTTCTTGGCTCATACCATACGATACTGCATTACCAGCATCAAAACGCAGCTGGTAAATGTTGTGGCTTGCATCACCACCTACCGTTAATAATACTTTAACGCCTGCTTTTTCTAGCACACCTGCATTATCTAAACTCGCATGAAGCGAATCAAAACTTGCTGGTAAGCTGTCCATTGCACTAATAATTACTGGGATATTTGCTTTAGCAACGCGCTCTTTAACTACAACAGCGTCTTGTGCGCCGTTAAGTACTAAGTTAATACCAAATTGCTCTTTTACTTTAATAAGCTCAATAATATCTGCCGCACGTGATACACCAACCACTAATGGCATTTCGCCACTAAGGACTTTCACCATTACTTTGTCTTCAGTACTTGGCTTGTCGTCATCTTTTTTAGCTTTTTTACCAGCTTTAGTTTTGTGCTCATCAAGTTTATTAATCAGTGTTTGCAAAGTAAAAGCACGAGAGCCTTTACTGCGCTCACCTAAGTAAACAATTAAAGCCGCTTGTTTTTGCATGTCGCTATCAAAACTACCACTTAAATCAACAACACTCGCAAGGCCTGAAAAAATGCTATCGCCGCCATGAGGGGTAATTACATCGCGTGTTACACCGCCTTTACGAGCGTAAGGGATTAAGCTTGAATGTGCGTTGTAAGCAAGACTTACGTCAAAATCAATACCGGCTTTTTCCTCGCCAGCATCGCGAGAGCCTGCAACTGCACTTACTTCAACTAAACCAAGTTGATTAATACTTGCAATAAAGCCAGGGGTTACAATTTGGCCCTTTGCATCAATAATTTGATCTACTTTAATTTCAGTTGGGTTAATCGCTGTGATTTTACCATCTGTCATTACAATGCTTGCCGCTTCTAATACACCTTGATCAGATGACGTATGCAATGTTGCATTAATAATTGCTAGCGATTGTGCGCTTACAGCACCAGATGCTAATAATCCTGCAGCAACCAGAGAAAGCGAAAACGAACGTGATAAATTTTTCATTCTGGGTGCTCCTTATTGTTGACCTAACATAAAATCACTTGTTGCTTGATACGCGCTGTCGTTTCTATCGTAAACTTTTGCACCATCAACAAACACTTGTTCAGCTTTAGCATAAACACTAAATGGGCTTTGATTCCAAATAACAACATCGCCCTGCTTACCTGCTTCTAGTGAACCTGTTTTGTCATCAATACCTAGCGATTTAGCAGCGTTAGCCGTGATCCATTTAATAGCGTGTTGCTCAGAAATATCAAAACCGTTTTCGTTAGCACGGTACATAACCTTGCCAGCTTCTTGGTTTAAGCGCTGAATAGTGGTATCTGA
Source organism: Pseudoalteromonas sp. BSi20429 (assembly GCF_000238895.1). Taxonomy (NCBI): domain Bacteria; kingdom Pseudomonadati; phylum Pseudomonadota; class Gammaproteobacteria; order Alteromonadales; family Pseudoalteromonadaceae; genus Pseudoalteromonas; species Pseudoalteromonas sp. BSi20429. The sequence continues at coordinate 12,482 of NZ_BADV01000075.1, forward strand.
ATCTGAGTGAACAACCGCACATGAATTTTTAACAGCATCAACAATAGCTACGTTTTCTTGAACCATGTCGTAGGCTTCCATTTTAAAGCCCCACCAGTCTGGCCAAAGTGCAGCACACGAGCCATTTTCGGCAAGTAGGTCAGCAATTTTATATGCTTCTACACCATGATGGAATGTACCCGCGTCGTAATTAAATTCTTTTGACAGGTCAATCATCATTGCCATTTCTTCAGCTTTATAACAATGATTATGAATACGTACTTCGCCCTCAAGCACACCACGAAGCGTATCGTGTTTAATATCACGTACTGGTGCTTCTGGGTTTAAACCTGCTTCATAATCGGCATCGTACTTATCCCACGCACGTTTGTATTCAGCGGCTTCAGCCCATGCCATACGATAACCTGCCATATTACCCATACGAGTTGAAGGCAATACACCTTGACGACCATAAACACGTTTAGGGTTTTCACCACACGCCATTTTTAAACCATACGGCGCCTCTGGAAATTTCATACCTTGCATAGTGTGTGCAGGGACGTTTTTAAGCGTAACGCCGCGTCCACCAAATAAGTTAGCTGAGCCTGGTAAAATTTGTAGAGAAGTAATGCCGCCTTCGCGTGCGCGATTAAAGCCAGGATCTTGTGGCCAAACAGAATGCTCAACCCACACTTCTGCAGTGTTAGGGCTGGTCATTTCGTTACCATCTTGATGCGACTCAACCGACGGGCTTGGGTATGCACCTAAATGTGAATGTACGTCAATAATACCCGGTGTTACCCATTTGCCTTGTGCATCAATTGTAATATCAGCAGTAGCAGTTAAGTCTTTACCAACTTGTTGTACTTTGCCGTCAACAAGTAATACATCAGCTTCATCTAAACGCTCACCAGTACCTGTAAGTACTGTTGCATTTGTAATAAGTGTGCTTGATGTAGAAACGGGCTGATAAGTGCTTGGGTAAGGATTTTTGTTGATTGTTATTTTATCGTCTTGCGGGCCGTTTTCTTGGCAACCTACAAGTGCAGCAGCTAAGCCAACTGCTAATAAAGAAGGTGCAAATTTTTGCATGTTGTTTGGATCTCCTGTTTTTTTGCTACTTTAGCGAAAGCTAAGGAATAAAGCCAAAAAAACAGGTGAAAACGCAGTTAATTAAGATGAATATCTGTAATTATTTCTTTATATAATTGTTATACAACTTTTCAAGCGCACCTTCGGTTGTAAGCGATGGATCTTTACTAATAAAGTGCTTAACCGTACGCGTTACAAAATCAGAGTTTTGCTTATGTAACTTAGAAAAATCTTTAATAATTGTATTACCGTCTTTAGCCGCTGTCACTTTGTCATGACGGTGACGATACTGGCTTAGCGCTTTATTAAAATCCCCTTGGTAGTCTTCAACCAAAATTTTATAAAAGTCACTTTTTTGTACGTTTAAATCATTAATGCAGTAATTTAGCGCCTCTTTAAAGTCGGTAAATATCATGCCTTCTACATCAAACTCTTTTGTTTTTTCACGTACTGCTACTTTGGCATCTTCTGTGGCATAGCTAAAACCAGTAAACGCTAAACGCTCAGCGGCTTCTTTTCCTAATTTCATACCCGCTTGAATACTATGCGCAAACTCATCGCTCATATCGCCAAGTTCGTTTTCTTCCCACATGTTATAAACACGCAGAGGTTTTGCGTATTTAGTGGCAAGCTTTTTCTTCATTTTAGTGAAACGCTCATCAATCGTCATCAGCCTTTCGTTATGTAAAAGTGCATGACACTCATAACACGCAGGAATAGATATAAAATCAGCTTCTTCACCTAAATCAACAATGCTTTGTAGCATATGCAGCGGCGGACAATGGTCGCGCTCTGTCGCTTCACAGCCACAATAAAAACACTGGTTAAAATGCTGCTGATCGCAAGCGTATGCTTGCTGATAATAACTGGCTAACGTTTTGCTCACCGTTGCTCCTAAAAAACACGACTAAATTATGGGGGCGATAATAACAGCCTGAAAAAATAAGTCAGCCGCAAAAAAGCATTTAATTTAATTATTTTACAGATATCACTTAACACAAAACAGCGCTTAAATAAGCGCTGCAATTAAACCAAATAAACCACCAAACACACCACCCCACACAACAAGCCAGCCTAAGTGCTCGCGGATCATGGTTTGAATAATCTCTTTAACCATTTTGGGGGTAAGCTCATCTAGGCGCTCATCAACTAATTTAAGTACTGTTTTATGTAGGCTCTCTGCACTATTACCTTGTGAAAGCGTTTGGGTTACTAATGCTTTAAAGTCGTCAGTTTGAGAAATCTCACTAAGCGACAATTGCATTTTTTCAATAAACTTTTCACGCATAGGCTCTATTGCTGCAGTGCCGCCAAACATACCTAACATGCTACCAAACTGAGATTCTTCAATAACGACAAGTAAATTGTCGAATGCAGGGTTTAGATCAACATTACTAATTATCGGCTCAAAATCGATATTGGGCTGCGCTTTATTAAGTAAATTATTAATTTTTTGCTCTGAAAAAAACTCCGTTAATATTAGGTTTCTTATAGCTACTTTAAAGCTTTCAAACTTAAGCGCTATAACGCCTGAGCCATATAAAAACGGGACTTTTTCGAACAACATATGAATAGCTAATAAATTAGTTACCGCGCCAGAAAGTGCAAATAAACCAACTGATAACACAATTGCTTGGTTAAACATAAAACCTACAACAACACATAAACCCGCTAGCAAATTGGTTATTAAACTTTTGTTCATTTTTACTCCATTACAGTAAGTGTAATTTTTATGCAATATAGTCGTTAATTTTACAACGTTTAGATTGTTAAATTAATACCTTTTTGCCATAGTTTAAGTATCTGTTTAAAAGGCGAGCAATTGTTATGTGGAAAACAGTAAATGAGCACATCAGCCAAGCCATTAATTTTGACTTTAAACACACCTATAAACGCCAATTACAAAGTACAAATAACGACAAACTATTTCATATTACCAATGGTACGCATAACTTCTTCGTTAAAATAGCATTAAAAAGCGAACTCGAGCGTTTAGAAAGTGAATTTATTGGCTTAAAGCTTTTAGCGCAAAATAGTAATTTTAAAGTCCCTGAATGTATTACAACCGGTGCAAATATAGAGTTTTCGTTTATTGTTTTACAGTGGCTTGTTTTGGATAAACAACCTCACGACACGTGGGCAACTATGGGAAGCAGCCTCGCTAAAATGCATCAAAAACACGACCAAGCCATGTTTGGTTTTGATGTAGACAACTACATAGCCACTACCATACAACCTAATCGCTGGCATAAAAAATGGGATGTATTTTACGCCGAAGAACGTATAGGGTGGCAATTACAGTTACTCGCTGAAAAAGGCATTAACTTTATTGAACCCGAGCGCTTAATTAATGCCGTTAAAGAACAGCTGCATAGTCATCAAGTTGAGCCCTCATTACTGCATGGCGATTTTTGGCGAGGAAATATGGGCTTTTTAAAAGCAGAGCCAACGGTATTTAACCCCGCTTGTTATTATGGTGATCGGGAAGTGGATATTGCAATGAGCGAACTATTTGCGCCACTGCCAAAAGACTTTTATAGCGCCTATAACCAGCACTACCCGCTTTCTCAAAATTACGAAAAACGTAAGTTAATATACCAGCTATACCCTATTTTAAATCACGCTAACATCTTTGCCGGTCACTATCTTACTGAAGCTAAACAACATATAGAAAAGCTGGTATTTGAAGGTATAAAATAAGTGTCATAAGCTGCATTTCAGCACTATATTTAATGAGTAAGTAGGCGTTCATCTGTAAGCGATTAAGTTGAATCTAACTTAATTATTTATAACTGGAGTGATTATGAAAGATTTTTTATCACAACGAATAACGTGCCCACACTGCGGACACCACATACATTTAGACTTAGACGCAAGCATGGGCGATCAAGACTACATAGAAGATTGCACTGCCTGCTGTAACCCAATTCATTTAAATATGCATATAGATCATGCTAACAATAAATTAGAGCTACACGTAGACAGCGACGACGAACAAATATTTTAACTTAAGCCTGATGGCGTAAGTAGTTTTCTACCGTATTTACAATAGTGTAAGTTTGCTGATCAACTTCAATATTAAACTTGTCACCCACTTGCGCTGCACCAATGTTTGTAATGGCGAGCGTTTCCGGAATTAGGTGTAACCAAAAACCTTGTTCATCAACTTCGCCCACGGTTAAGCTTGCGCCATTTATCGCAACAAACCCTTTATATAACACATACTTTTGCCACTCTTTTGGCAAGCTGAGTTGTATTTTGCAGTTATTCTCAAGCTTCACTATTTGAGAAATTTGTGACGTACAATGAATATGCCCAGACACTATATGCCCACCTAGCTCAGTACCAAACGTAACAGAGCGTTCGTAATTAACTAAACTACCTAACTCAAGCAGTCCTAAATTAGTTAACTTTAGGGTTTCGTCAATCACATCAAAATGCACTTGCGCTACCACATCGTGATTACTTAGCTCAACTTGCACAACTGTTAAACAACAGCCATTAATAGCAATACTTGCGCCTAAATCTAAATGCTTAACGTACTCATCGCTCACCGATACAACTAAGCGTAAAACACCGTCTGTTTGAGTCTTAGAGACCACCGTAGCTTGCGTTTGCACTATTCCTGTAAACATAAAATCACTTTAAATTATTACAAAGTGCTAGTTTAACGTATCAACTCATAAAATCATTCACTACTGTGATTTTTATTTAAACCCCAATAGATTACAATTACGCCCTATTTTATCAACTAGCTGTTTTTATGACCTTTTGCAATTGGGAAGCCAAGCGTTTACTTTCCCTCGCTTTACCTGTTTTTTTAGCGCAAGTTACACTTATTTTAATGTCGGTCGTCGACACAATTATGGCAGGTCAAGTTAGCCCTACTGACTTAGCTGCACTGTCTATTGCAACAGGAATATGGAACCCATTATTACTTGGCCTTCAAGGCATTTTATTAGCGCTTACCGGTATTATTGCGCAGTTTTCGGGTAGTGATGACCGCAAAGGCATTAGCCACTATTTTCAACAGGCGCTTTATTTAACCGCTATTTTGAGCTTTACAGGCTTTGGAATTGCCCATTTAGCAGATGCTATTATTTTTAAGCTCGATACAACGCCTGCAATTGCAAACCTTGCCATTGACTACATTCACTTTGTGAAATGGGGTGTATTTGGATTTTTAATTTTTACGGTATACAGAAACGTTACCGAAGGCATGGGAATGACCAAGCCCGCGTTTTACATAAGCCTATTAGGTTTAGCTGTTAATATTCCGGTAAATTATATTTTCATAAATGGCTTATTTGGTTTTCCTGCTTATGGCGGCGCAGGCTGTGGCATTGCCACTGCAATTGTTTTAACTGTTATGGCAATAGCGCAAGTCACTTACTGCCAAATGAGTAAAAAAGTAGATGCTAAAGGCCTGCTTTCATCATTCGAAAAACCTAATTTCACTACCATTGGTATTATTACTAAGTTAGGTATACCAATTTCACTCGCCACCTTTTTTGAAGTCACTTTATTTGCCTGTATACCGCTATTTATAGCGCATTTAGGTGCAGTAGCTATATCAGGGCATCAAATAGCAGCCAGTGTAACTACATTGCTGTTTATGATGCCGCTGAGCCTATCAATCGCTATCAGCATTCGTATAGGTAACTTATACGGCCAAAAGAACATGACTCAATTAAAAGTTGCGGTTTCTACCAGCTATATTTTAGCCATTGCTGTGGCGTTATTTTTAGCGCTTATTACGTTTGCCGGTCGTGATTTAATTAGCCAACTGTATACCGACAGCCCCGCTGTTATGGCATTGGCTTCATCAATTATGATTTTAGCGTGTATTTACCAATTACCTGATGCACTGCAAGTTGCAGCAAATGGCATACTTCGTGGGTTAAAATACACCACGCCTATATCGTATATTACGTTTATATCGTATTGGTTAATCGGCTTTTGTTTAGGTTACGTATTGGCAAGAACAGACATAATTGTGCCAGCTATGGGGCCACACGGTTTCTGGACTGGGATAATAGTAGGTCTTAGTGTCGCTGCTATTTTATTAATGCTAACGGTAAAAAAACGTCTAAAATATGAATTTCTTAAAATTGATGCACTCAATCAAAACTAATAAACTCAGCCTTAAAACATTACCAGCTGCTTTGCTGGTAATGTGTTTTTTAACACTTACTGGCTGCAACAAATCACAAAGTAGTATAAACGTTACTTATATTGAACGCTTAAGTAGTACAGTTGATACAAGCCCAACACAGCCTGCGCCACTCAAGCAACTCCCCTTACTGCAGCCTACCCCAATAGCACAAAGTGACTTAACACTGAGCATTGTTGAGCTTGCAGGCATTAGCCAATGTAAGCTTAACGTGCTTATAAGTGAGCACAATAACCAATTAGGAAAAACCGCCAGCGCTGCTGGGCAATTAAAATATCAAATAAACTTTATTAAAAGTGCACAGGTTTGCTTAAACACGCTTGATAAAAATAGTCCTAGTTACACAAAAATACTCGCAGCCAAAAACTACAAAGAAACACACCTAATGCACTTTTTTAACACCATGTTATTTAAAGAGCCTGAGCTAAATCGTACCTGGCAACTTACCTCAAACGAGCTTACCACTGAAACCGCTGGTTTTAGCGATACCGTACTTGCGCTAAAGCAACTTGTACTCATTAAGCAACAAATTAACGCTAAAGAATTTAGTGAAATTAATAGCGATTCTATTTTTAGTGCACTCGAGCAGCTTAATAAATTTCAATTTAACCAAGCACTCATTCAATCAGTCCGCAAGCAGGTAGTGTTAAATAACAACGCCACACAGTTTGTAAAAACACTAAACTTGAATACGTTGTGCCCTCAGGATAAAAATAATAAAAACGCAAAAATCATAAGCAACGTATTTCAAAAGTTTTACCTAAAAGAAATTCAGCCCTATCAAGCGCAATTAACTGGTTATCTAGAGGCACTACAACCGCTTTATAATGAGCTTTGGTTTAACGAAAGTATCTCAAGCCCTCAAATTAATAACTTAGTCAAAACGGACTCAGCAAGTAACTTACTGAACTTACTTAAAAGCTCAGCTAAAAAACATGTGGTTTGGTGGCAAGTATTTTATAAAACGTGTGAAATAAGCCCAATATGAATAAAAAAACGGCAAATAAACTCAAAAACAACAAACTTGCTTGATTCACCAACCGCCACGCTATATATTAGCCGCCGTTGTTAAGCAATTAACACCTACTTAAATAAAGTAATACGACTGTAGCTCAGTTGGTTAGAGCACTACCTTGACATGGTAGGGGTCGGTGGTTCGAATCCACTCAGTCGTACCAACATTAATGAAACGTATAATTGAAGGAAAGAGCACTACCTACTCTTGACCACCCGGTCCAAGGGTCAGTAGTTCTAATCCATTTAGTCGTACCAACATTTAAGTAAAACCTCAAAAATTGTACGACTGTAGCTCAGTTGGTTAGAGCACTACCTTGACATGGTAGGGGTCGGTGGTTCGAATCCACTCAGTCGTACCACTTCAAAGTAATCAAAAAAACTAAAAAAACCGAAGAAAAGCACTCCCTACTCTTGATCACCCAGTCCAAAGATCAGCAGTTCGAATCCACACAATTGTTAAGCATATCAGGTAGCCTTATAAATTGTGGGTGTTCGTTTTATCAAAACTTTTAAGATTTAAGTTCTCCAGTTTTACTATCAATCAACAAACACTTCGCCTTAAAATTGCTAGCATTAAGACGAAGTGCACACCCCTAATTAATCTAATGTAAAATTAGATTAGAGATAGATTTAATCATTGTGTTATTACGTTATAAGGGTAAATATTTTCGCGGTTTTGGAATGCCAAAATAGCCGTATTTTTAATTATTCCTTGCTCAATGTTTATTGCACGGCGAATGGTTTCATCTTTTTGCCACTGTAAAGCACCTTTAAGTATCGTTTGTAAATATACAATGAGCGCCGCAGAAATTGAACGCGTCGCGCTTTCCCATAAATAACTCGGTGTATGATCAACGCCATAATAATCCGTGTTGTTATATCGAAATAAAGGGTTTTTAAACGTTGTCGGCTTTGCAAAAAAGAATCCCATCCCCTCATCACAGCTAACGTCAATAATTAAGCTGTTTGGTTTTAAGCAGTCGGCTTCTGATTCAATTACAAAGTTAACCGGATGAGCTGTTTCTTGATAAGTCCCGTTCACGATAATATCGGCTTCGCTAATTAGATCGCCAAGAGGTCGATTAGTTCCATCATGCTCAACAACCATCATGCGAGCCTCTCCTTCAAGACCTTCTCGTACCTTAACATAATGACAATCTAATATTTCTTCACGCACTTCGTGATCAGGGCGCTGAATACAAATTGTAATATCTCTAAAACCATGCGCTTTAAGAGCGTAAATTGCGCCCCTACTCACTGCACCAAAACTAAATATAATCGTTTTACGTTGATCGCCATAATGACCATCAATACCCTTAAGTTGCAAAGCATGTATTACAGCGCAATACCCTGCCATTTCATTGTTTTTATAAAAAGTATGGCGCCCTGCATTTCCTTGTGGTGACCACACATACATATCTTCAAAAGCAATTAAGGTAAGTTTACGTTCAATTGCCACTTGTGTTATTTCATGCTGTTGAACGCAGTGGGCATAGCCCCAAATAGTGCCTCCTTCGCGCATTTCTTCTAAGTCAGCAAGTACAGGCTTTGCAATAATGGCCGTGCCAATATGGGTAAGTATTTCGCTGCGAGATGCAATGCCACCCGTTAACGTTGCAATATATTCATCGCTAACATTAAAAGCGGTGCCATAGCCTTGTTCAAACACCATTTGTTTTCTAAGATTTTCGGGAATTCGTAATAAATGCTCTGGGTGAATAGGATACCGTCTTTCATCTGTCTTGCGGGATGTTCCGATAACGCCGATAGTTAATTCACTCATGCTAAGTCCTGTTTATAAAGTAAGTACGCTTGAGTTCATCAACGAATCATCATACTTCGCCAATAAACTTAGGCGGTGTTTTTTCTGTACGTTTTTGGCTCGGATGAACCAATTCTATTTTACAAAGGTGTAATTTTGACAATAAATAATGAAGAGCAGTGAGTTAACTTGCATTGAGTTGCAAGCTGAAGACTATTACCTTTTGAGTAAAAGTGCTGACTGAGTATATCAGAAATAAGTATTACTAACTTGAGTATCTCAAACTGAAATAAAGGGAGTACTCGCTAATTACTGAGGTTTTACCCTAGTGATTTACTCTGTAGAGCAGGTTTAATCTGCTTTGTATTGGGTTAGCTGAACGTTTGGCTTTAACATCAACTCCGGCTATGTGCCATAAATGGACGGTGGGAACCTTATTCTCTTGTATGTGTACATTTGCGTTCGAGAAAAATCTACTTTCCAAATATCCAATTCGTATAAATTGCCTTGCTTATCTATATTTAACGATGCAGATACAGGAGTACCATCAAGGTCCTTGAATATATATTCAACTACCTCTTGACCAAGTTGACGATTCTCATAGTTATCACCGATAGCTAAGCTCCCCATTCCACCATCATTAATTGGATTGACAAGTAATAGAGAGATATCTATTTTCAACAACTTAGTCATTATTTCAATTTCAGTTGAGTTCAAATTCCGCATAAAAGATATACCTAACATTTACAATAAGCGGTTTGACAGCACTTTGTGGCAAATCCACCTTAATTTTTTTATCCTTCAGTTGCTGACCACTCGTCAAATCTTTTTTTCAAAATCGGTGATAATTTATCGAAAGCACTCCAACTGTCTTCGAAATGGTACAAAGTTTCTAGATCCTCGTCAGAGGTCGACTCGTAATCTTCATAAAACATACCGTCTTTGGATTCATAGTAATATTCAGCAAACCTATTACCAATAACGTTAAGGTCTTCATCAGTAAATTTTTCGTCGCAATTGTCAATGAACCATGTCGTTGGAGATACCTTTCTGGTTTTTAGCTGAGTAAGAGATTCTGGAAACTCTTCGGCATGAATTGAGCCTGCAAGATTATTCAATAAACACCACGAAACAAACATCGCCATGTGCGTTGCACCTTTTTCACAGGGCAAACCCTTTGGAAAGTCGCCGCCGTAGTGCCAAGATGCATCATCATATTTCATTACAGTTTCCTTGAAGGATAACAACTTACTCAGCCCCATTTGGGGGGTATAACACACCTAAACGGCGTATATTACATCCCTAATAATTTCATTAATAATTACCTTTGTAAACAGCTAAAAACCACAGCTTGTTATCTTGAGACAAAACTATTGCTTTAGTTGTGGCGCTTATTAAAGGGATAATATTTACCCTTTCATTTGTTCAAGCTCTTTGCCTTTGGTTTCGTGTAAAAACTTAAATACAAATATGACTGAAACAAACGCGCAAAATGCGTAAAAACCATAAGCCCCAGCTAAACCAATGCCTGTGAGCATAACAGGGAACGACCAGGTAATTAAAAAGTTAGCTATCCACTGGGCAAAGCCGGTAACTGCAAGGCCAGAGCCGCGAATTTGGTTAGGGAACATTTCACCTAGCATAACCCACATTACAGGGCCCCACGATAAGTTAAAAAAGAACACATACGCATTAGCGGCTATTAAAGCAACTATGCCCAGCTCTCCTAATTCTAAGTTGCCTGTTGAGCCAATATCTGCATTTAAAAAGGCATAAACGATAACCGAAAGCGTCACCGTCATACCAATTGAGCCTGTTAACAAAAAAGGTTTCCTGCCAATTTTGTCTATAAAACACATGGTAATAAACACCGCTAAAATACTTACAAAGCCGCTTATTATATTAATAAGTAACGCGTCAGATTCAGTAAAACCGGCTGCTTGCCAAAGTACCGCGCCGTAGTAAAAAACAACGTTAATGCCGACTAATTGCTGAAATGTAGCTAAGCCAATTCCTATCCAAACAATGGGGCGTAAACGTTTTTTAGGTTTATCAATAAGATCAGATAATTTAGGTTGGTGTTTATCGCCAGCAAGAGACTCTGCTATTTCATTTAATTTAAGAGCGGCAGTTTCAGCACCATATAATGACGATAAAACACGTGCAGCAGCGTCTTTTTTACCAGCCATAATTAGGTATCGCGGGCTTTCGGGGATAAAAAATAAAGCTATTAAAAACAAGCATGCAGGTAATAATTCAACCCAAAACATCCAACGCCATGTTTCAAAGTCGAGCCAAAATAAAGCCGTAGAACCGCCAGCCGTATTTGCTAAAAAGTAGTTACTCACAAATGCGCTAAATAAACCAAATATAATAGCCACTTGTTGCAGTGTAGAGAGCGTGCCTCTGTATCGTGCGGGGGCAATTTCGCTAATATAAGCTGGGGTCATAACCGATGCAGCCCCTACAGCTAAGCCGCCTAAAATGCGATAAATCACAAATTCAAACGATGTGACTGACACACCCGAGCCCCAAGCACTTATAATAAATAAAGCAGCGGCAAAAAGTAAAATTAGACGCCGACCAAATTTATCAGCCAATCGACCTGCGCAAAACGCACCAATGGCACAACCAATTAGCATGCTCGATACGTTAAATCCCGTACCCGCACTACTGGAGCCAAACGCCGTTTGGAGTCCATCAACAGTGCCGTTAATTACGCCGCTGTCAAAACCAAATAAAAAACCGCCAATGGTCGCAACAAAGCAAACCAGTACTATTAAAAGTACATTTTCTTTCTCGTTCATAAGTATCCATATTGTGTGTTGTTGTTATTTTATATAGATTTTGAAGCTCAAAAGGGTGTGCTTATTTAGTTGTTTTTATTCGTTGAGCTTGATTCTCTTTCTATTAATTCAAAATCTAAAATATGTCTTAAGTCTAAGCTTTTTACATTGCTTAAATCGTTATACTGACCCGATGCAAGTAAAGTAATCGCAAGCTCAGCCATTTCATTAATGGGCTGTTTTACCGTAGAAATATTTGGCCAAACTATGGTTGCAAGTTGCGTGTCATCAAAGCCAACTACCGACAGTTCGCTTGGAATATTAATACCTTGTTTTTGAGCTATTGAGATTACAGCGGCTGCCATATCATCGTTAGCTGCAAAAATAGCTGTTGGTTTATCATCAAGCGAAAGTAATTTTATTGCCGCTTCCATTCCCGATTGATAGGTAAAACTGCCCTGCTCTATATACTCAGGTGGCGTTATTATTTTATTAGAGCGCAGCGCATCTAAATAACCTTGGTAACGCAAACGGCTTACACCTTGTTTAGTGTCGCCAATAATATGTGCAATTTTGCTATGCCCTTGATTTATTAAATGCTCTGTAACATCAAACGCCGCTTGATAATCGTCCATGCATATATAAGGGGAGCGATTTAATTTTGTATCTGGCGTTATTCTTACAAATGGCACTTGAGCTTTAGTAAGCACATCTAAAACCTGTTCGTTATCGCACATAGGAGGCAGTAAAATCATGCCATCAACCTGTGTAACATCAATAAGTTGCTTTACCGATTCAATTGTTTTGTCAATATCGGTATGCGCTTCGTCAACAACAAGGTGGTAGCCCAGTGCGCGGCATTTTTTAAGCGCTGCCAATAAAAATTGGCTTATGTAAGAGTCACTTGGGTTATCGTATAAAAGTCCTAAAAAGAATGACTTAGTACTAGCAAGGCGCCTAGCAGACACATTTGGCCTGTAATTTAATTGCTCAACAACCGCCATTACTTTTTCGCGGGTTTTGTCGCTTACTTTTTTGTCTTGGTTGAGCACGCGCGAAACCGTCATCATTGATACACCAGCCTGCTCGGCTACATCTTGTATTCTTGCTCTTTTAGGATCGGCCATTACTGTTATTACCTACTCACAATCAGTGGATTGTTATAATTAACTTTCTTAATTTTCATTATACATAATTGTAAAGCTTGATATTGTTTACAGCGCGTTTTAAATGATTACTTATTGACAAAGTCTTATACTACACTGAAAATGTTAGCGCTAACAACAAATTTATAATATTCACACCCAATAATATAAAAACTTAAAAAGGCCTATATTATGAGCATGCTGCAAAACCCAATTCTAAGAGGCTTTAACCCAGACCCAAACATTGTCAGAGTTAATAACGACTACTACATAGCCACTTCAACATTTGAATGGTTTGGCGGTGTGCAAATTCACCACTCTACCGATTTAGTAAATTGGCGAGTTATAGGCCAAGCACTTAACACCGTAGAGCGACTCGATATCCGAGGAGTGCCCGACTCTTGCGGCGTATGGGCACCGCAACTTAGTTACAATAATGGCCGTTTTTATTTGGTATATACCAATGTAAAAAGCTTTGATGGCCCTTACAAAGACACACCAAACTATTTTGTATCAACCACTGATATTACCGGTAACTGGTCACAAGCGACTTACTTAAACTCTAGCGGTTTTGATCCGTCTATTTTTCACGATGATGACGGTAAAAGCTATTTGCTAAACATGCTGGTTGATCACCGCAACAACGCACTATTTGGTGGCATAGTAATGCAAGAGCTTTGCCTAAAAACCAATAAATTAATAGGCGATGTTAAACCTATATTTTCAGGCACAAAACTTGGTTGCACTGAAGGCCCACATATTTTAAAACGCGGCGCTTACTACTATTTAATTACCGCTGAAGGTGGCACTGGGTATGAACACTGCATTAGTGTAGCGCGTGCTAAAAACGTATTTGGCCCTTACCAAGTACACCCGCACAACCCCGTTATTACAGCAGCCTACGAGCCGAGTAATACGCTACAAAAATGTGGCCATGGAGATTTTTTTCAAACACAAACCGGTGATTGGTACACGGTATTTTTAACATCAAGACCGCTGTCTGAGCGTGGCCGCTGCATTACAGGGCGTGAAACAGGGATTGAGCAAATAATCTGGAAAGATGATGGCTGGCCTTATGCAAAACACACAAATAAAGCCCCCAGAATAAACGTACCCGTTGAAGGTTTAATGCTAAACCCACAGCCTCAACCCTCAACACATATTGATTTTAGTAAAGATGATCTGACTGTTGATTTTCAGTCATTGCGTATACCCATTTGCAAAAGCTGGGTGTATAAAAATACTCAAAAAGCATCGCTCACCCTAGTGGGAAAAGAGTCTTTAAGCTCATTGCATCAGCAAAGTTTTATTGCCAGGCGTGTACAGGCTCATCATACTGTTAGCAGCACATGCGTTGACTTTGCGCCAAGCAGTTTTCAACAAATGGCGGGGCTAGTATGTTATTACAACACCGCGCATTACTACTATTTGCATATAAGCGGCGGCGATGTAGGCGATGAAACCACACCGCGTTATTTAAATATAATAAACTGCGATAAATACCAAACAAGTACGCCTGTTGCACCGCTTTTGCTTAAAACAAACAAACCTGTTTACTTAAAAGCTGATTTTAATGGCGCTCAGCTGCAGTTTTACTACGCTACCGAGAAAAACTGCTGGATAAAGTTTGGTCCAGTGCTCGATGGCAGCATTTTATCTGATGATTATGTGCAGCAATCACCGCAAGGGTATCGCCCGTGTTTTACCGGCGCTTTTGTTGGTATGGCCTGCCAAGACTTATCGGGACAAAATAAAGAAGCTCACTATTCATTTTTTAATTATGACGAACCTAGCGGCGAATAAATCGCCGCCAGTTAAGTTTACTAGTTGATTGAAAGCTTTTTGAAACTGCTTTAAAGCTCATTCAAAACTCTTTTAAAGTTCTCTTAAAACTATTTTAAAACAGGGCTTTAATACGCTCCATTTGCGATTGTAAAAGTAAACTTTGAGAGTGGCTCATAATGTCACTCTCTCGTTTATTTTCGCTCAGTAAGCGCCCTACTTCTTGGGCTTCAAAGCTATAACCTTGTGACTGCCTGCCATCTTCAAAATGCTCAATTAAATCATCAAGCTCATACAAAAAGCACTCATAAGCTCTAAATGCATCGGGTATTTTTATATAGCCTTTGTCGCCAATAATATACGCGTCATTCCCTAACCGGCATTGAAATGACGTTGCTAAGCTCACCATTACATCGCCACAATTAGCAGTAATAAGTACATCGTCTTCCACGCCTTTATAGCGAATATTTGCTCTTACGTGTAAGTTTTCAAGGTCGTTATTTAAAAAGTAATTGGCAATGGCAAGCGGATAAATTCCCATATCAAGTAAACAACCGCCCGCTAAATCTGGGTTGTATTCACGCCCGTCGGGGTTAAAAGGCACAGGGTAACCAAAGTCAGCTTTAACATGTTTAATAGTGCCAATTCGCCCTTGCTCTACCCATTGTTTTGCTTTTTGTATTGCAGGTAAAAAGTACGTCCACATGGCTTCCATTAAAAATACGTCGTGCTTTTTAGCCAGTAAAGACAACTGCTTACACTCTTCAGCCGAAACCGTAATGGGCTTTTCGCACAATACATGCTTACCTGCTTTAATAGCATCGCTGGCATTTTTAAAGTGAAAGTTATGCGGGGTCGCAATGTAAACTACATCAACGTTTTTATCGTCAAATAATGCTTGGTACCCTTCGTAGGCATTTGCCGCACCATACTTGCTCGCAAAAGCGGTTGCATCTTCCCCACTTCTTGCTGCAACTGCGTACGCAACACCATTATTTGTATGTGCTAAGTCTTCACAAAATTGTGCAGCAATTCGTCCACAACCAACAATACCCCAGTTTATTTTTTTCATAGTGTTTCCTTATGATCTTAAAAAGAAATTTAAGTGAACTCCAACAACCAAGCAATAAACTTGCAAATTAATTGTTAAACATAGTTTAAAACTAGCTTGACTTAACAATATCAAATCATTAATGTTAGCGCTAACACTAAAACAACATTAAGTATCACATTTATGTTCCTTGGTATCGATTTAGGCACTTCAGGTGTAAAAGTAATTATTTTAGACGAGCAAGACCAATTGCTTGCTCAAGCAAGTGGATCTTTAAGCGTTTCACGCCCAGCACCACTTTTTTCTGAGCAAAACCCTTCAGATTGGTGGCTTGCTACCTGTAGTGCAATCGAGGAGCTTAAAAATACTCACCCTGCATTACTAAAATCGGTAAAGGCTGTGGGCCTTTCTGGGCAAATGCATGGCGCAACGCTGCTTGATAAAAACAATAATATTATTCGCCCAGCCATTTTATGGAACGACGGGCGCAGTGCTGCACAATGTGTAGAGCTTGAAAAACGCGAACCTAACTCTCGTAATATTACCGGCAACATAGTAATGCCTGGTTTTACTGCGCCTAAATTGGTGTGTTTAAAAGAGTTTGAGCCAGCAAATTTTGCAAAAGTAGCCAAAGTATTATTACCAAAAGACTACCTACGCTTTTTAATGACCGGTGATTTTGCATCAGACATGTCTGACTCAGCAGGCACATTATGGCTGGACGTAGAAAAAAGAGCATGGTCGCAAAAAATGCTTAGCGCTTGCGACTTAACAGAGCAACACATGCCCACCCTTTTTGAGGGCACACAAATTACTGGCAAATTAACAGCCCAAGTTGCTGCTAAATGGGGTATGGAGCAAGTGCCTGTTGTTGCAGGTGGTGGCGATAATGCCGCAGGCGCTGCTGGTGTTGGCGTAGTAAGGCCTAAACAAGCGTTTTTGTCATTAGGTACTTCGGGCGTTTACTTTGTAGCTAACGATAAATACCTGCCTAACCCAGAAGGTGCTGTACATACTTTTTGTCATTGCATTGAAAACACCTGGCACCAAATGTCAGTGGTGTTAAGCGCAGCAAGCTGTTTAACCTGGGTCACTAAATTAACCGGTTTTAAAAACGAAAGCGCATTGCTTGAACAAGTAAGTAAATGCGATTTTAGCAAACCAAGCTCAGTCATATTTTTACCTTATTTAACTGGCGAGCGTACGCCGCATAATAACCCCGATGCCAAAGGCGTATTTTTTGGTTTAGACAGCGATACCGATGCAGCAGCTCTTGGCCGTGCAGTACTCGAGGGCGTTGCTTTTGCCTTTGCCGATGGCCAACAAGTACTGCTTGATGCTGGCGCACAAATTGACGATGTAACCGTTATTGGTGGTGGCGCTAAAAGCCCACTGTGGGGAAAAATCATCGCAAGTGTACTCAACCGCCCCCTAATTTACCGAGAAGGCTCAGAGGTTGGCCCCGCATTTGGCGCAGCAAGACTTGCCCGAATAGCAGTAACACAACTCCCTGCACAACAAGTGTGTGTTAACGGCAAAGTAACGCAAACAATTGAGCCAGACCCAGTCATGCAAGACTTTTACGCACAGCAATACACTACATACAAAGCACTTTACCAAAGTGTAAAAACATACTTTTAATACACTATTATAAAATTAACGGAGCACATTATGAGCGAACAATTTTTTACAAACGTTGAAAAAATCAAATTTGAGGGTAAAAACTCTAAAAACCCATTTGCATTTCGTTATTACGACGAAAACCAAGTAGTGCTTGGCAAAACAATGAAAGAACATTTACGTTTTGCAGCCTGTTACTGGCATAACTTTTGTTCTACAGGGTTTGATATTTTTGGTGAAGGTACGTTTGACCGTCCTTGGATCCAACCTGTAGGCAATCAATTAGAACTTGCTGAACAAAAAGTAAAAGTAGCCTTTGAATTTTATGAAAAATTAGGCGTTCCTTACTTTTGTTTTCATGATGTTGATATTGCCCCTGAAGGCAAAACACTACAAGAAAGCCACGATAACGTAACGCACATAGCTAACATTATCGAAAAAGAAATGCAGCGCACAGGTGTAAAACTACTGTGGGGTACTGCTAACTTATTCTCAAATCAGCGTTTTTGTGCCGGTGGTGCAACAAACCCTAATCCTAATACGTATGCATATGCAGCAGCACAAGTTAAACATGCAATGGAAATTACGCATCGTTTAGGCGGCGAAAACTACGTACTTTGGGGTGGTCGTGAAGGTTACGACACGCTACTAAATACAGACCTTGCACAAGAAAGCGAACAGTACGCACGCTTTTTGAAAATGGTTGTAGAGCACAAGAAAAAAATTGGTTTTAAAGGCACATTATTAATTGAGCCAAAACCACAAGAGCCAACTAAGCACCAGTACGATTACGATACAGCAACGGTTGCAGGCTTTTTATACAAGCACGGCTTACAAGACGAAATTAAAGTAAACATTGAAGCAAACCACGCAACACTTGCGGGTCATAGCTTCCACCACGAAATTGCAGTTGCTTGCGCAGAAGGCATTATGGGTAGTATTGATGCTAACCGTGGCGACATGCAAAACGGTTGGGATACTGACCAATTTCCTAACGACGTAGCTGAGTGCACACTTGTTGTTTACGAAATTTTAAAAATGGGTGGTTTTACAACGGGCGGCTTTAACTTTGACACTAAACTTCGTCGTCAATCGTGTGAGCGTGATGACTTATTCATTGGTCACATTGGCGGTATGGATACGATGGCTAAAGCATTACTCAATGCAGCAGCAATGATTGAAGGCGGCGAGCTGACTGATTTTGTTGAAAAACGTTACGCTGGTTGGAAAGAAGACCTAGGTCAAAGCATTCTAAATGGTGAGCAATCGCTTGAGAGCCTTTCAGCGTTAGTACACGAGAACAACATCGATCCTAAGCAAGTTTCTGGTCGCCAAGAACTGCTTGAGAATATTGTTAACCGCTACGTATAAGGACATCGCCTCGGTTATAAAGCCGAGGCGTACATCATTATGAACTTGTTAGAACAACTCAAAAAAGTAACCACGGTCGTTGCCGACAGTGGCGATGTAGAGTCAATCAAAGCCCTACAACCGGTTGATGCAACAACCAACCCTTCGTTAATTTTACAAGCTGCAAAATTACCTCAATATAAACATTTAATTGAAGACGCTATAAATAAAGCTGGCAACAACGTTGACGCTATATGCGACCAACTTATTGTTAACTTTGGCTGTGAAATACTAAAAGTAATACCTGGGCGTATATCGACCGAAGTAGATGCGCGTTTATCGTTTGATACCCAAGCAAGTATTGCCAAAGGGCGTAAGCTTATTTCACTTTACGAGCAAGCGGGTATTTCAAAAGACCGCGTACTTATTAAACTTGCTTCAACATGGGAAGGCATTAAAGCCGCCGAGCAGTTAGAAAAAGAAGGCATTAAGTGTAACTTAACGCTGCTTTTTTCGATGGCTCAAGCCATTGCCTGCGCACAAGCTAACGTAACGCTTATATCTCCGTTTGTTGGTCGTATTCTTGATTGGTACAAAGCCCGCGATAATAAAGAATACACCCCAAGCGAAGATCCTGGTGTGCAGTCGGTTACAGGTATTTATCAGTACTATAAAAAGTACGATTATAAAACCGTGGTAATGGGCGCAAGCTTTAGAAACATTCAGGAAATAATCGAACTTGCTGGCTGCGATTTACTGACTATCTCGCCATCACTACTCAATTATTTACAAAGCCAAGAAGGTGAACTGGTTACAAAGCTTGACGCTGCAAACATTGCCAAAGCACCGCAAAGTGACTTAACCCCACTCACCCACGAGCAATTTTTATGGCAGCACAACGAAGATCCAATGGCCAGCGAAAAGCTCGGTGAAGGTATTCGTAACTTTGCCAAAGATCAGCGTATTTTGGCTAAATTGGTTGAAGACTTACTAAACTAATTTCCCTCAAGCCTGCCACATTACGTGCGGGCTTTTTTAATTTTATTTGAGGTAATACATGACGCAACTTTCTTCTCGTGCGCCTTTTGCTAATGCCATTCGTGCACTCAGTATGGATGCGGTACAGCAAGCAAACTCAGGGCATCCGGGCGCACCTATGGGTATGGCCGATATAGCCGAAGTACTGTGGAACGATTTTTTAAACCACAATCCAACCGATCCAAATTGGCCAAACCGAGACCGCTTTGTACTTAGTAACGGTCACGGCTCTATGCTTATTTATTCTTTATTGCATTTAAGCGGGTACGATCTACCACTTAGCGAGCTTAAACAATTTAGACAAATGCATTCAAAAACCCCAGGTCACCCTGAATACGGTTATACCCCAGGTGTTGAAACAACCACAGGTCCGCTTGGCGCAGGTTTATCAAATGCCGTAGGCATGGCCATTGCCGAAAAAGCCCTAGCAGCGCAATTTAACAAAGAGAGTTTTGATATTGTTGATCATTACACTTACTGTTTTATGGGCGATGGCTGTTTAATGGAAGGTATATCGCACGAAGCATGTTCGCTTGCAGGCACATTAGGCCTGGGTAAACTTATTGCTTTTTGGGATGATAACGGCATATCTATCGACGGACACGTTGAGGGCTGGTTTACCGACGACACCGCTAAACGCTTTGACGCTTACGGCTGGCATGTAATAACAGATATAGACGGTCACGACCCAGAACAAATTGCCAACGCCATTGCACAAGCAAAACAAGTGAGCGATAAACCTACTCTACTTTGTTGTAAAACCGTGATTGGTTTTGGTTCGCCAAATAAATCAGGCTCGCACGACTGCCATGGCTCGCCATTAGGTAATGACGAAATAACTGTTGCACGCAAATTTTTAAACCTACCAAATGAAGCATTTAGTATCAGTGATGATATTTACGCCCATTGGGACGCTAAACAAAGCGGTGATAAAAAACAAAAACAATGGCAGCAACTGTTTAGCGACTACACCAAAAGCCACCCTGAGCTTGCCAAAGAATTTGAACGCCGCGTAATTAAACGTACCCTGCCTGACAACTTTGAAGCTATTGCAAACAACTATATTGCACAGTGCAACAATGACGCCGCTAACATTGCCAGCCGAAAAGCCTCGCAAAACACCATTGAAGCCTTTGCCCCGCATTTACCAGAGTTACTGGGTGGCTCTGCCGATTTAGCCGGTTCTAACTTAACGCTGTGGTCTGGCTCTAAAGGCATAAGCGCAGATGACGCCAGCGGTAATTACCTGTTTTATGGCGTGCGCGAGTTTGGTATGAGCGGCATTATGAATGGCATATCACTGCACAGTGGTTTTATTAATTACGGTGCTACATTTTTAATGTTTATGGAATACGCCCGTAACGCAGTAAGAATGTCAGCACTTATGGGTATTCAAAATATATTTGTGTATACCCACGACTCTATTGGCCAAGGTGAAGACGGCCCGACTCATCAACCTATTGAGCAACTAGCCAACCTACGTATGACGCCAAACCTAGTAACATGGCGCCCGTGTGATGCAGTAGAAACTGCAGTGTCGTGGAAAAACGCGATACAAAATCAGCAGCAACCTACTGCGCTTATTTTTAGTCGCCAAGGGCTCAACCACCAGCCACGCAGCGCTCAGCAAATTAGCGACATAGAAAAAGGCGGCTATATTCTTAGCGATAGCAATAAAGTGCCTGAGCTTATTTTAATTGCAACGGGTTCTGAAGTTGACTTAGCAATGCAAGCCGCAAAAGAGCTTACAGCACAAGGTGTTGCAGTGCGTGTGGTATCAATGCCAAGCACCACATTGTTTGATCTACAATCAGACGATTACAAGCAAAGTGTATTGCCAAACTCGGTAGCAAACCGTATTGCAATTGAAACATCACACCAAGATTACTGGCTTAAATATGTTGGCTTACAAGGCAAAGTAATTGGTATGAGCACTTTTGGTGAGTCGGCGCCAGGTAACGTGTTATTAGAGCATTTTGGCTTTACCACCAAAAATGTAGTGAGCACCGCGCAGGCGTTAATTAAAGCCAACACTTAATATATTTAGTACGCGTAATGCGCTAAATAATCCAAACTTTATCCAATTAATGCGCTAAGCCTTTCAAAGCTCGGCGCATTTTTATAATTAACTAACAAAGGTGAACTATGAAATACTTACTATTAATTATGCTTTTTAGTGCAAGTACTAGTTTTAACGCATGGGCAAGTGACGAGCAAAATGATGAACTAATGCTAACGATTTTTTTAAAGCACGACCAATCAAAAAACCTCTCTGAAATAAAAGAAATACTCAACAACGCTAACTTTTACAAACACTTCCCGCCAGAAGGCGCAACAGTAGAATCTTGGAAAGTAATGATGGGTATAGGGCAAGTAGTTACCTTGCGCTTTCCGGCAGCGTTATTACCAAAAGTAAATTTATCGATTGAACGTTATGGTTGGAAAGCCTACAGCACTGAGTTTTATCCAACATACGATCTGTACCCAATCGTAAAAGAAGAAATTAAAAAAGCTAGAACGAACAATTAAAAGAGTAACCAACATGACAACTTCAATTGTTCAATACACACTAAGTAATGAAGCAAACGACACTATTTCTATTATTAACTACGGTGCCCGGCTTACCAGCTGGGTTACCCATGTTGATAATAAAAAACGAAATATTATACTTGGCTATTCTAATATTAATGACTATTTAAACGACACGTTTTACTTAGGCGCTGTAGCCGGCCCTTATGCAAACAGGCTAAGTAACGCCCAAATAAACATTGATGATAAAGCCTATGCACTTAATAAAAACGAAGGAGTAAACCAACTTCACGGCGGCCAAAAAGCATTAAGCGACTTATTTTGGCAGCTCGATTATCATCAAAAAAATGCGCTAAGTTTAAGTATTACCCTGCCTGATGGATACAACGGCTACCCCGGTAAAACTATATTTAACGTGCTGTATACCTTTACCACTAACAGTAAAAACCAAAGTAATCTTGATATTAAATTTACGATTACCAGTAATAAAAAAACCATTGCAGGGCCAACAGCGCACCCATATTTTAATTTAAATGGCATTACTAACAGCGCACAAGGGCATACATTAAAACTGGCTGCCGCGCATTATACCCCCGTAGATACAAACGCCATTCCCACAGGTTTACTAGCCCCAGTAGCAAATACCACTTTTGATTACACAAATGCGCGGGTGCTTAATAAAACCGATAAACTCGATCATAACTTTGTAACCGAGCAAGTGCTTAATCTGCAAGCCAATAAGCAACACGCAGAGCTTACTAGCGCCGATGAAAAAGTAATGCTGAGTGTGCTTTCTAACTACCCTGCCATTCAGGTGTATACAGGGCAGCATTTAAAAAGCCCGTTTAACCAATTTGACGGTATTTGCCTAGAGCCACAATTTTGCCCCGACAGCCCTAATAACCCACACTTCCCATTTAGCTATTTAACACCACAAGTGCCTTTGCAAACGCATATTAGTTACTGCTTAACTAAAACCAATAAAAAATAGCTATTTTATAAACCAAAAAAGGATCGCTATTAAGCGATCCTTTACGGGAGATTAAATGTTTAGTGCGATTATAAATCGCTTACAAAGCTTTTAAGTTTTAGCTCACGGTCAATTAATAATGGGTAATCGGTGCGCCCTTGCATTGGCCAATCGTTGCGCCAAGTACGTGCATCGCTTATACCCCAAAAAGTAACACGGCTTACTTTATCGTCATGTTTTTTAAGTATGTCGAACACAGCTTTGTAGCGCTCGCCTAACTGGGTGTTTACTTCACTAGGTAAAGCATTCGGGTATGGGTTAAATCGCTCTTGCAGCGCAATATCTAACGAAATATCAGCCCCTTGTTCTTCACCTTCAGGGAACGGTAATACCGAAATATCAAGCTCGGTTATCATCACATCAATACCCGTTGCAGCGTATGCCACAATAGAGTCTTCCATTAACGAAAGCTCTGGGTTATCAAGCGAATAATGCGCTTGCATACCAATACCATCTATTTCAATGCCTTTGCTTTGTAAATTTTTAATAAGCGCAATTGCACCGGCTCTTTTTTCTGGCTTATATAAGTTGTAATCGTTGTAGTATAGCTTGGCATTAGGCGCTGCCTGCTTAGCGTATTTAAACGCATATTCTATAAAGTCGTCACCAATAATGGTGCTCCATTTAGATTCACGCAGTGTGCCGTCTTCGTTAAGTGCTTCGTTTACCACGTCCCATGCAAAAATACGGTTTTTATAGCGCCCTGCAACTGCATTAATATGGTTTTGCATGCGCTTAAGTAATGCATCGCGGGTTAGCGGCTCGCCTTGTTCGTCTTCAAAAACCCAGTCAGGAGTTTGCGAATGCCACACTAATGTGTGCCCAACTAATTCTTGGTTGTTCTCTTGTGCGTACTGAACTAACGCATCAGCGGCTTCAAAATCATAGGTTTCAAGCTCTGGGTGTATACGCTCCCACTTCATTGAGTTCTCTGGCGTAAAGGTATTAAATTGCGCTTTAGCCACATTTAAATCTTCAGGCAAAGCCCCTAATATTTGGTCTCGGCTAATCGCTGTACCTATCTTAAAGTGGTCTTTAAATTGCGCTTTAAGCGTTAATTGCTCCGGCGCTTTTAATGTTGGTTTACTTTGCTCTGCTGAGCCATTACAGCCAAGTGCAAGGCTCGACATTCCTAATAAAATAGCAATAGTAAGTTTATTTTTATGCATGATGTACCTGTTGTGTGTTTTTTAGTGTGCAATGTAAACTTAACACCATATAGTCTTTTTGACAACAACGTTTCATTAAAATAGACTGAACAAAAATAACACAGTACACATTCCTTAATCACACACTTTACTAGCAACAAAATTAGCAAGGATACACATGAAAAAAATAACAATAAAACGGCTTCTGTTAATTAGCGCATTTTTCGCCTCATTTATTTTCAGCGCCCTAATTCGAGCAGATCAAACCAGCACTCACGTGCCTATTTGGCATAAATTAAGCTTAACCCTTGAAGGCCCGCACACCAGCGAGCTTGCCACGCCTAACCCTTTTACCGATTACCGCTTAGACGCCACATTTACCAGCCCCACTAATAAGCAATATACAGTACCTGGATATTATGCAGCCGATGCAAACACTGCTCAAACACATGCAACAGCAGGCAACAAATGGCAGGTTTTGTTTTCGCCCAACGAGCTTGGCAAATGGCGCTATACACTCTCATTTGTTAAAGGCAGTAATATCGCAAGCGTGCCATTAAATATTGTTACAAATGAGCAATCAGCCGGATTTTTTGATAAACAAACAGGCGAGTTTAATGCTACCGCCGCCACTAAATCATCCAGCAGTAAAGACTTTAAAAGCAAAGGTAAGCTTGAATACATTAATAAACCCTATTTGCAGTTTAATGGCTCAAAAGAGTACTTTTTAAAAGCCGGTGCTAACAGCCCCGAAGTGCTGCTTGGCTTTTCAGGGTTTGATGCCACTCCCACAAAGCGTAACTACCAAGCGCACATAAAGCATTGGCAAAATAGCGACCCTACATGGCAAACAACCAATACAGAGACTGATAATAGTAGTCATCAATCTTCTAAAGGCATTATTGGGCTAATAAATTATTTAGCGTCGCTTAACATTAACGCGTATTACTTTTTAACCATGAACGCCTACGGCGATGGCGACCAAGTTTGGCCATGGCTTAGCAAAACCCAAACCACACGCTACGATGTATCTAAATTAGCTCAGTGGGATATTGTATTTAGCCACATGCAGCAAAAAGGCATAATGACTCACTTTGTAATGAGCGAAACCGAAAACGAGTCACTGTTTGAATGGAACGAAAGCCAGCTTAAAAACGACTTTGCTGTTAGTCGTAAAATTTACTATCGCGAGTTATTTGCCCGCTTTGGCTATCATTTAGCAACCACGTGGAATATAGGCGAAGAAAACGGCTGGCAAGATCCAAGCGGCGACGATAAACAACAAAAAGCTAATACCACCAAACAAAGAAAGCAATTTGCCGATTACTTTCAATCACTCACCTACTACCCAGAACATATTGTTGTACACAATGGCCCGTCGCTCGACTACCACATTTACGATAAACCAAACGACAACATTTTGGGCTACCCCGCCTACACAGGGGCAAGCTTACAAGGTGAACTTAAAACTAACACCACTTACGGCGATGTTTTAAAGTACCGCCAGCTTACTCAAAGCAACCCTCACCCGTGGGTGATCACCATGGACGAGGCCTATATTTACGAGTATGCAAACAATGTTGATACGTGGCGTAACAGCAATGTGTGGGCCACATTTATGGCAGGTGGCGCAGGTATTGAGTTTTATTTAGGCGGTGGCGGCGACCTTGTTGAACAAGATTTAACGCCATACAAAGATTACTATTTAGCGATGACCAACGCCGTTGCGTTTTTTCAAAAATACGTGCCTTTTACAAAGCTTAAACCAACCCCAGAGCTTACAAAAACAGGCTGGGCGTTAAGTGATAACTCAGCGTTTTACTTATTTTATTTTAGTAACGCAAGCCAAGCTCAGGTCACATTACCAAATGCCTGCTATACACTCGACTGGTTTAACCCACGAACTAACAACTACATAAACGGCAAACGCTTTTGTGTAAATACCGCAACGAGTACACAACTGGCAACACCACCCAACACACCTAACAACGACTGGGTTTATTTAATTAACCTAAGCGCTAAATAATAAGGATAACAACCATGAATCATTTAACAGTTAAACATTGTGTAACCGGCGTATTACTTACAACCGCAGCCACCATAGCATTGCCTGTAAACGCAGCAGATAAACCCACACAACTTACATCAGCTATTGTGAGTCAAAAAGACGCGCACATTACTCATTACGAAGGCGGCGATTTTCATGCTTACTTTTACGGCGATACACCATTGACCAAAGGCGCTATTACAGGCGTTGCCGTTATTAAACCTAATAACGAAATACACCCCGCCCACCAGCATCCTGATGAAGAATACCTAATGATTCTCGAGGGCTCTGGCACGTGGACGCTTAATGGCAAAAGCCAGCCAGCTCATACTGGAGATATTTTATTTGCAGCCCCTAATGACGTACACGGCATTTATAACAACGGCGATGCGCCGCTTAAGTTTGTAGTAGTGAGGTATCAGGCTAAGTAGTTTTTTAGTGAAATAGACTAAGTGAATTATGCACAAAGAGGTTAAGAGGCGCTTCGCTTTTAGAGGAAAACAAAACAGCCTGATGTTGGATCAGAACACAGGCTATTTTGAGTAAGAGAAAAAATAACCATTCCTAAATAAGGTTATATAAGCCCCCTCAAAGAATAAATGTATCTTGGCAACTTCTTATTTGTTCTTCCAATTAGTTAACGCATGTTCCCATTCTGTAATTATTGGTAACAAACACTTTAGCTTTATTTCCTTATTATTTGATAATGCGAATAAAAGGTTCGATAGTTGATAACTATTACTATTGGAAATGACTAGAACGTTATTTACAGTTGTAGCATTTGAATTTTTAATTATATCCAAATCAACCCACCATTCTGCTTCATGTTTCCACCAATCAGCGGCAGAGTTTATTGCTGCTACATAAGCAATTCCAGAACGGTGACGAGGACCTAATTTATATGCTTTTTTATTTTTACCTAAACCTGAAAAAATAACTGTTTCGACTAAGTATTGCTGCGCAGCAACAAAACCAAGACCAACATAATATTCTGACTGATCAAATAAGCCATCTGAATCAGGGTCTGCTGAACTTTGAATCGCTAAATCTATTTCGGATAATTTTGCATCAAGCATCAAAAAAAGCTCTTCTAATCTAGCAAAATTTCCTAAAATATTAATCATTCAATAAAATTCCCAATTAGAGATTCAAATAAAAGCTCAATCAAAAATTCTTTTCACTTTATGATTACAGCATGCTCTTTAACTACATTAGTACCAAATACTATAACCTATTGCTAGTTATAAACTTTAAGCTCTTTTTTCTTATCATGATGCTTTAAAGTCATGGGGCACGTCTCATTTTCTTCTCATTCTTTTCTCTTTGTGAAAATTCCCCAAAAAAAAGCCGAGTATTTAAAAATACTCGGCTTTGACTACACAATGCGGTTTACTGAACTACATCAGCAATGGTTTTAATAACTGGCTTAGGGTTTAAATTACGATCCCATAGTAATGGGTAGTTTGTTCTGTTTGGGATTGGGTAGTCGTTTTTCCACGACATACCATCGTGTAATCCCCAAAAGGTTACGCGGTCTATTTTGTCGCGTTTTGCATAAAACAGTTCAAACAAGGCTTTATAACGGGCGTTTAATTGCGCTTTTACGTCGCTCGGCAAGCCATTTTTGTATGGGTCGAGGTAGTTTTCAAACTCTTCTAACTGAAACTGTGGTTTCATCATATCGATGCCGGTAATCTGCCCTTCTTTTGTTAAAGGCAGCACGTCTATATCAAACTCAGTGATCATCACTTTTATACCCAGCGCAGCGTAGGCGTCAATGGCTTGTTCAATGTATTGCATTTTAGGAAAGTTAAGCCCCCAATGCGCTTGTATGCCAATGCCATCGATTCGAATACCTTCTTTTTGCAGCATTTTGATCATACGTATAATGCCGTCTCTTTTTTCTGGTCGCCATGCATTAAAGTCATTGTAGTAAAGCTCGGTATTAGGTGAATACTGCTGGGCGTATTTAAATGCGGCTTTTACCATGGTATCGCCATCACCTACGCGGTTAACCCACACAGTTGGGCGATAAGAGCCGTCATCAGCAATCACTTCGTTAACTACATCCCACGCATCTACTTTGTTTTTATAGCGCCCTGCTACAAGCTCTATGTGTTTGCGCATTTGCTCAAGCTGCTGTGCTGGGGTATTTGGCTCATTTTTGCTATTTGTAAAAAACCAGTCGGGCGTTTGGTTATGCCACACTAAGGTATGGGCTACGGTAAACATATTATTTTGCTTGGCAAAATCTATAAACGCATCTGCACCACTAAAATCGACCTTACCTTGCTGCGGGTAAATTACTTCTGCTTTCATGGCGTTTTCTAGGGTGACTGTATTAAATTGCTTAGCAATAATTGACTGCGCGGCTGCGTTTTTACCTGTCACTATATCTTGATTTACAGCAACCCCCATTTTGAATGAGTCTGCAAAGGTGTTTTTAAGGCCTTGGTCTTGTGCAGCGTTTACGCTTAATGACCCTGCAAGTAAAAGCAGGCTGAGTGTGTGTTTTTTATGCATGTGTGTGCTCCGTTGAATCGTTATTATTTTCGATAAATATCATACAACGAAAAAAATAAATGATATAGTCAAAATGACCATTAATTATAAATTAAACAAACCTGAGTAAACGTCTATGCTAAAAACACACAAAAAAACGCTAAGCTTAGTTGTATTCATGCTCTGTTTTAATAAAGCAGCGCTGGCACAACAACCTGAAAATACACCTTTGTTAAACACTGTAAACAGCCAAAGCAATGAGCCGTCGCCATTAATAAAGGGCGCAACACCCACACTTGTTAGTGACAATTTATTATTTTTAGAAGGCCCAACGTGGTCAAACCAAGACAATGCGTTTTATTTTTCAGAAATGAACTTTGCTAGCTCGCAAGCACTTGGCCCTGATTCGACCATTTATAAATTAGTGCTGCCCAATACCCTCACCACTTATTTAAAACACAGTGGTACAAACGGCTTGTATGCCAAAGGAGAGAGCCTCTATACGCTTAACCATAAAACTCAGTCACTTTCTAAAATTAATATAAAAAGTAAGACCAATACCGTAATAGTTAATAAGTTTGATGGGCTAAGCTTTAGCTCGCCAAACGATATGACTATGCATAAAAATGGCGATATATTTTTTACCGATCCTAACTGGCAACTCGGCGAACGCAGTCAGCAAATGCCTTATACCGGTGTGTATAAGTTAAGCAATACAGGCACACTTAGTTTAATTGACGCTACGCTTGAAAAGCCCAATGGTGTTGCGCTCTCACCTGATCAACGTACCCTTTATGTTGGCGACTTTAGCAACCGCGTAAGCAAATACACTATTGATGAAAACGGTGATATTTCACCGCGCGAAGACTTTATTAAAGTAACCTCGCCCGATGGCATAAAAGTAGACTCTGCTGGCAATATTTACGTAAGCAGTCACAAAAAAGGCGTTATTAATATTTACACGCCACGCGGCTCACTTATCGATAAAATTGAACTTGGCCCTAATGTAACCAACCTTGCCTTTGGTGGTAAAAATCGCAAAACCTTATTAATAACCACCGCAAAGGGCTTGTTTACGCTTGATGTAAAAGTAGCGGGTTTGGCTAATTAGCTAAATTAGTTAAGCAACGTATTAAAGAGAAAGTTAAGCTCACTCGTTAAGCACAAAAACCGGTGTAACTTAGTTACACCGGTTTTTTATTATTTAAGTTATTGCTACCTAAGCTTTTGCCGCTTAGGTTTTTGCTACTTAGGCACCGGTATTTTAATTAAACGTGTTGTTATAAAACTTAAAATTGCCCGATACATGCAGCATAGCTAACATATATAACGAACCATTGTAGTAACGGTAGCTACCTGTTGGTTGCGATAAAGACCAAAATTCGTTAAAAAACTCATTTGCTTGCCCAGCGTTTGTTGAAGCAAGTAACGCTACTGCATTCGCGGCTTTTTGACCTTCGCCTGCACAGCCTTTATTTTGCGCTCCACCGTACGAATACACTTGCTCGTAGCAGTTTTTACTGTTGTTTGTTTTTGCATAACTTAAAAAGCCCAGTGCTTTATTTACTGCGCTTTTATGCCACGCTTGAGCACCCATTAAATGCGCGTCTAAACCCACATTCATAATTACGCGCCATGCATCAAATTCATACCATTGACCTGGGTTTGCTTGGTCGTTAAAAATGTAGCCAATAACAGGGCTGCCATCTAAGCGCGATAAAAATGT
Source organism: Pseudoalteromonas sp. BSi20429 (assembly GCF_000238895.1). Lineage (NCBI taxonomy): Bacteria > Pseudomonadati > Pseudomonadota > Gammaproteobacteria > Alteromonadales > Pseudoalteromonadaceae > Pseudoalteromonas > Pseudoalteromonas sp. BSi20429. The sequence continues at coordinate 43,259 of NZ_BADV01000075.1, forward strand.
AGGTAAGTTCCAATGCGGGCTACCACTTACTTTTGTAAAATGGTTTTTAAGTAAGGTTCTACTTTTTGTGGCTACTTGTCGCCAGTAAGTTTTGTCTGCTTGGTTAGTTACGTTATTTGCAAAGTAGTCATAAAACGCAGGTATGTGATAAGAAGGGTCTGTTAGGTTATCAATGTAAGGTGAAAAGCGGATTATTTGGTTTTCCATCAGCTTATTTTTAATTGTGTTTAACATGGTAATGGCATCGTTGTAGTAGTTAAACTCACCAGAATTCCCCCAACGAGCAGAAGCATTAAGTAGTGCAAACGCAAAGTACTCTTCACCATCGGGAGCGGGGCCCTCATCCACTTTATAAACAAAGCCGTTTTGATTAAGCTTTAGTTTCCACGCGTAAACGCCTTGTTTTTTTACATCAGGGTGATTGTCTGGATTTTTTTGATACGCTTTTGCAAAGCGCCATAGGTTATCAAATTCTTCTTGTTTATAAAGCATGACAGCGGCGGTCATTCCCCACGATTGCCCTTCTGTTCTTATATCGTCGCCTTCGTCTGGGTTAATTGCTTTTATGTAGTGTGCTTTATAAACACCGTTTTCGGTGTACGGGTAGTAAAGTTGTTGTGTGTTGTTATAGCCAAACATATTGTCAAAAGTACTATTCACTTTTTGCTGTATATTTGTTTTACCCATTTCTTGTGCGAGGTTACGGTATGCTCCTGAACTGTCGGCGCCTACACTCGATGGGTTATTATTAAATGCAGCAAGTGATTGATAGCTTATTAGCGTTAACAATAAAGTTGTTATTTTAAAAAATACTTTCATGTTTATCCTCTTTATTTGAATTATATCAGCGTGTAAATTTAATATAGTCTTTTTGACCATTTGATCAAGGAATTCTCAAAATTATTTGTTTGTTTTATAAACTAAGTGAAATGTGTGAAGGTGTTTAATAAGTGCTTAAAAAATATAAAAGGCCGCTTAAAAAATATAAAAGGCCGCTTAAAAAAGCAGCCTAAATCGACATAAATAGTGTTAAAAGCGTATTTATTGGTTATTTATTAATTGCTACTTTTTTAACCCTTTACCCGTTGCAGCCCAATAAATTCCGCCATAAATATGCTCTGTTAAAAACTCACTTTTATACACAGCATTAGTATGTCCAAGGGCTGTATAAAACGAGCGTCCGCCATCGTAATTGTGATACCACGAAATAGGATGAAACGCCCCCATACCTGAGCCTGTTTTGTTATTACCCCAATCGGCAGTTGGGTTGTAACTTTGCTCATCAACTGTGAGTAAGTAGTTTAACTTAGTTAGCTCGGGCCCAAATTCGTACCACTCGTCGGTCCAAAGCATTTCCTGCGGCATATGGTTTAAGCCAATAAAGCGAGTATTAGGCACTTTACTTAGTACGCCAGTTTGAATAACAGGATGAATGTTAAAGGTGCGCCCCACCAACTTTTGATACCACGGCCAGTCGTATTCGGTATCTGATGCGCTATGAATGCCAACAAAGCCTTTACCTGCTTTTATAAATCGCTCAAGCGCGGCTTGCTCTTTTGGGTTTAAAATATCGCCCGTGGTTGATAAAAATACCACTACATCAACATTTTTTAAGTAATCGTCGTTAAAATAATGGCTTTCTTCGTGCCAAATTAAGTTAAAAAAGTGCTCATCGGCTAAGCCTTCTAGCGCTTTAACGCCTTCGGTTTGCGACTTATGGTGCCACCCTGCGGTTTTTGTAAATAGCAGCACATTAAATTGCTTTTTAGGGAGGGTATCAAACCCTGTAGCATGACTTTTTTGCACTGTTGCCATACTCAGTGCCAATACAACAAAGCTTAATAGCCAACCCTTATATGCGAATCTAGATAAAGAAAAAGACATAGTATTCCTATTTAAAATGAACAAACATATTAGCCGTTAGCCGCCCTGTTTGTGGACACGGTGAAATATCGGTAGACGTGTTAAGTAAACTGGTGTGCAGCAAATACCCAGGAAACACAATAAGCCTATTTGGCTTATATTCTATGTGCTTGTAGCACTCAAACTCACTGTGCTGCGTGGTGCAGTAACTAGGCTTTACCTTACTGTGTTCAAGGATGTGTTGAGCATGCATGAAATACGTGTTTTTGCGCTTTGTGCTTATTGTTTCAAACCCTGTTTTTTTATGCCTAAAAAAACCAGTGCCACCATGCTCGCCTTCGCCAAGGTAATGAATAATGGCAATTAAGTTAGGATCGTTTGTATCAAAGTGTGGCAAGGTTTGTATTGGTGATAGCTGCTTCTGCGTTTTAGTAATTAACGATAAGGTATTATCTTTTGGGTATGGGGTAAGTGTTTGCCCAATATTAAATACGTTATAAAACCCCTGTATAAGAGGCTTTAGGTAATCAACCACACATTGCTTTGGAAGCGGCATTCGTAAACCTGGGTATTGAGTGAGTTCGTCAGGTTTAAACTCGCCATTATTTTGCGCATGATTTTCATCACTTGGGGCAGCACTTTCATCAGCACTTTGCGCTAAGTTTATAAGTTTTTGCGGCTCACTCAGGTAGTTGTCAATTATAATAATTGGCGTTTGCTCTTGCCCTATAAACTCATATTGCGGCTGTAAGTTATTGCCAAGTGTTAGCATAATACTTACTTAGCGTTGCAATAATGATTAATAAAATCAATGTGACTCGGTAAGCTATTTGCTTTTTTAGCCACATTATTTTTTATTGATTCTAAAAATCGTTTAAGCTCATCATCGCTCATACTGTCTACAATGGGGTGATAATTTCGCGGCACTAGCCCTTGCCCTAACATCACTTGTAACCACGATGCTTCGCCAAATAACTCTTGCTCTGCTTTATAAACATGCCCACTTTGCTTAAATAGCTCAATGCGTTTGGCAAGCGACTCTGGAATTGGCATGTTTTTACAGTAACGCCAAAAGTCGCTGTCGGTGCGCTGTGTTACATGGTAATGCAGCACAATAAAGTCGCGAATATTTTCGGCTTCAAAGCGCATTTTGTTATTAAAGTCATCTTGATAGCACGACTCGATTGCTTTGGTTGGCATGTTTTGCATTAATCTTATAATGCTTTGCTGAATTAAATGAATACTGGTTGATTCAAGCGGCTCAATAAAACCACTTGCTAAGCCAATAGCTACACAGTTTTTGTTCCAATGTTTACGCCGTGTACCGGTGCGGTATTTAATAACGCGCGGCTCATTAATCGGTTTGCCTTCTACGTTATTGAGTAGCGCTGTTTTGGCCTCATCATCGCTCATGTATTTACTACAAAACACTAAGCCATTACCACGACGGCTTTGCAGCGGTATTTGCCACTGCCAACCACATTTATGTGCCATTGCACGCGTATATGGCACTATTGGGCTTACTAATTCGGTTTGTACTGCTACTGCGCTGTCGCACGGGAGCCAATGGCTCCAATCTTCGTATCCGGTGTGTAGCGCTTGCTCTATTAATAAACCTTTAAAGCCGGTGCAATCTATAAATAAATCACCCTCAATAATTTGCCCGTCACCTAAAGTAAGCGATTTTATAAAGCCATTGGTGGGCTCTAAATTAACTTTGCTTATCATGCCTTCTATACGTTTAGCGCCGTTTTGCTGTGCAAAATTTCGTAAAAATTTAGCGTACAAACCGGCATCTAACTGATAAGCATGGTTACGGTCTTGATTCGGTACTACGGCAAATTTACCCAAGCGACTCGCTACGTGCTCTGTGCAATAATCACCAATATCGGCTGCTACACCTTGTTGCATCCCTTTTAGCCAAAAGTGCTGAAAACCTGCAGCCCAACAACCTTGCCCCACATAACCAAATGAGTGAAAGTAGCTTTGCTGGTTTTGTTTCCAACCTTCAAACGATATGCCTAATTTAAACGTGGCATTAGTGGCTGCCATAAATTCTGATTCGCTGATTTTTAGCAAATCATGAAATATATGCAGCGTAGGAATAGTAGACTCCCCAACCCCTACGGTAGGAATTAAATCGGATTCAACTAAGCACACTTCAATATTTTTACCTAGTAGCTTTGCCATTGCAGCGCTGCACATCCAACCGGCGGTGCCGCCACCTGCTATTACGATTTTTTTAATTGCATTTTGATTCATAATTCAAACCTTACAAGTACGCTTAGCGTCTTAATTTATTTTGTAATTCGGCTCTTAATTTACGCGCTGTTAGCTCATCCATTGGCTTTGTTAAAATAGCCTGTGCGGGCTCTGGTATGTGGGTAAATTCGTTATCAGCAAATACGTAGTAATTAAACAAACGTTGCCATGCGGCGCGCTCATGCTTTGGTAAGTTACGTATATTTAAAATTGCGTGGTGCAACGCATTAGTCGGCTGCCCATACACCGCTGGCGTATTTTTAAACCAATAATTAAACAGTATATTTAAACTGCCAAGCCCCTCTACTTGGTGCCACCACATGCTGGGTAATATAAGCGCATCGCCTGCTTCAAGATCAACGGTAATTGCCGCTTTTATTGCCTGCTCAAACTTAGGGTATTGCGTGAAGTTGGGCGCAGTTGTGGTAGTTAAGCTTATTGGCTGACCACCGGGTGCTTTATCAAGCGGGCCTATGTATAAATTATCTATTTGATCGGGGGCAAATAAAGTAAAACGCCTTTTACCTGCAACGCAACATGCTAAATTTTGTGCTACGTCGTAATGTGCTGGTACGGTAACCTTTCCGCCTGCCCATACATTAAATAAACAGCCTTCGTTTAATGCGTTAACGTGGCAGTGATTAACCAAACCAGGTAAGCACTGTGCAATGCTAGTAGAGCCAATGTATAAAGTGTCGGCTTGCGGGTTATTTGCACTTTGCGCTATTTGCTCAAGCGCATTAATAAATGCCGCTTGCTGATTAGTAAAATTAAAACCGCTCATATCGGGGTTATACCCTATAACCCCGCTTTGACTGGCGGGTATTGTGCAAGTATTAACTAAAAAACCTTCGTAAAACGGCGCTAAATAATCAATCGCTGCACTGTCTGACTTTTTAGCAGCAATAACGAGGGGCCAATCGGTCACAAACCCTTTTAGTACAATAGGCACAGACGAGTTTAAAAGCTCTTTGGGCAACGTGCTGGGAGTTAAGCCATTAAGCGTTTGAATTTTATTTGCTAAATTTTCCATAGCGAAATACTTACACAGCGTGCTTTTGTAGCATAAGTTGCTCGTTTTTAAGCGCCACTAAATCACGCACATGTACTTGCGATGCAATGATCATGTATATACACGCTAAATACCCTTGTGAATGCAGCTCTGCAATTGCATCGCTACTTAGCTGGTTAAGCGAGTCTTCGTTTATGGTATAAAAACCAAGTAAGTTGTGTTTAAGCCCGTTTACTAAATCAAGCTCTAGCGATACCGATTCAAGCAAACCATGTTTAATCAAAGTTTTAATAAATGGCTGATTTTCTTGCAAACCATGATGCAGGTTATCAAGCACATTTATTATGTTTTCGAGGTAATCGCTATTCCCGCCGTGTTCTAAAAATAAGTTAATACCCTGCTTTGTTGACACTTTTGGCGAGTCTAAATCAATGCTAAGCATGCGCTCTTGCGTTGCCACACCGTTTTGCATTGTATTTTGAGTCGCTATAGCAAAAGGCAGTCGCTGCATACTTAGCGGAATGTAGTTTGCTTGCCATTGCTGGTTTACTAAAAATAAGTTTTCGTCTTTATTTATGCCGTACAAACACACCGGCGAAAATGTATTTGTTGTATCGTCTTTGGTAAAAAATATTGGGTAATGTGCTTGAGCGACTCTAAATTCGCTCACAAATGTTTCGCTATACCAAACCCCGTCACCTAAGTGTGTGCTGCGTGCGGGGTTTATTTTTAAATGCTGATGTTCAACATTATTTAATAATGCATGATTGGCCATGGATTGTGTGCTCCAATTGTTGTTGTGTGCCTTTACCTATTGCTACACACTAAATGTAACCAACAAGTTAAATTCATATTGACTATAACAGCTGGATATTATTATTACTAGGTTAATTTAGGCAAATAAAAAGCCGCAAAATGCGGCTTTTATAAGGTTACTACAAGTGTAATTTATTAAAAATTATAACGAACACCTAAACCGTAACGAGAGCCTGTTTGAGTGATGTTATAAATCAGCTCTTGCTTACGCCCGTACGATGTTACGTACTCGTCAGTAATGTTTATACCTTCAATAAATACGGTAAGTCCCTCTACTGCGGGTACTTCGTAACTTACGTTAAAGTCTATTTGGTAATACTCATCGGTGTAAATTGGTGCGGTTAAATCGCCATTTACACGACGCTCATTTAAAAACGAGTCGCGCCAGTTATACGCAATACGTGCTTGTAAGCCTTCTTTATCGTAAAAGAATACCACGTTTGCCGTGTCACTTAACCCGACAAGTGCTTCTGTATCCTCAAGTGAGTCATTGTCATATTCAAGACCCGAGTCAACCATGGTGTAGTTAAAAATACCACCAAAGCCTGACTCACCAAATAAGTGCTGAATATTAAATTCAAAGCCATCAATGGTATATTCTTGGTCGCCATTTACAGGCACGTTTATTCTAAAGTTAATTGGATCATCTGTTTCTGGGTCACCAACAATTGTGCCGCCGTCTAATTCACCATCTTCATCAAACTTAGGTTGCACATTTGGATCATCAGCAAAGTTTTCAAATATGTAATTTCTGATGTCTTCGTTAGATGCATTACCACCTAGTGCGCTTGATGCGGCTCTAAATTTTTCACCATTTAATGGGTCATATAAGTTAAATATATTTGAGTCGATAGTGCCTGTAGTTATCCAGTTTGTTACGTCTTTTTTAAAGTAACCAAACGAAATATAGCTTCCTTCGCCGTAATACCATTCACTAGATAAGTCGTAGTTAATTGATTCAAGCGGTTTAAGTCCTGGGTTACCAGAGCCACCCGAATAACCACTTAAGCTACCACCGGTATTAATAGTTGTACCGCCTTGTAGTTGGCCGTAACCCGCTCTTGAAATAGTTTTGCTCGCTGCTGCACGAATCATTACATCTTCAACAATTTCGATATTAAAGTTAATATTTGGCAGGAACTGGCTGTAATCTGCAGATTGGCTTAGCGTTTCAATACCGGTAACACCCGTTACTGATGTGGCTGTATCTTCGTTCCACTCTACGCGGCTGTAACCGGGTGCAGTTGCTTTAGAAAATACGTCTGTTTTTTCGTAGCGCAAGCCAATTTGCAGGTCGAAGAACATGCCACTCAATTCGCCTTTGTAATTTACTTGTGCAAAAGCAGACTGCGTTTTTTCTTCTGTAAAGCGGTTTGTTGCTGCATCCCAGTCGGTTGAGGCACAAAATTGTCCCTCGCCGTTTGGTCCTGCTGCTGCGCCGTCGGCTGCTTTACAATCACCGTAAAGGTTATCTACGTTGGCAATCGGATCTGCGTACTCTGCTGCATTTACAATCGCATCAAAGTCGGCAAAAAAGATTGTATTAAATAAATCGTATTCGCCTTGTGTTGCAGTGCCTTCAAAGTTGCCCGCCTTAGCTTGAAACTTATCTAAAATAGTATCTTGGCGCCAATCAATATCAGCAAAGTCGCCCTCAACACCAACTCCACCCCAATCTGGGCGCTGTACTTGCGTATGACGATAATGGTTATTTACTTTATTAACCGCAACACCAAAATCAATACTTAAACTGTCGTCAAAGAAGTACTTACCTGAGATTTGTGTTTGATCGATTTCTGAATCGTATTTATCGTTTGCAAACCAGCTACCCGATAAACGCATGGTGCTCGGGTTAAAGTTTTCAATGTTACCAATAGCAATGCCGGGTAAGTCGCCGGTTAAATCAAGCCCGGTGCGTGAACGTGTGTACGACGGTAACTGAATATTATTACGTGTACCGTGGCGTGGATCAGTTGCTTTCATTGATGCTTTTGAACTGTGATGATCAAACTCTAGATTAAGTTGATCCGATACCGCCCATTCTAGGTTAAAGCCTAATGAATCTGTTTTTTCTTCGCGACCCCAAGAACCTACCGTAAGCGACGTATCGCGGTAATCGGCATCACTTTGGATGTCATAAATTTCTGAGTAAATAAGTGGGTACGCGTTAGGCTCGCCCGCCCAAACAGATTCACTTCTGTCGCCAGCGTAGTTAAACCAAACTGAGGCATCAGTGTGCTGCTCTTCAACGGTTGTTTTAAAGCCTGTGTAATCAAGGGTTGCTGTAATGTTTTCAACAGGTTGATATTGAAATACCAACTGACCATTTACACGTTCACGTTGACGCTCTTCAAACACATAACGTGGTTGTTGCGGGTTTGAGTAAATGCCTGATGTAGGTCTGTTTGTTCCGCCTTCTGCGCCTGCAGGTACGCCGCCCCATCCTGTATTTGTGTAATCAGATGCTCTGTAGCCTTGATCTTGAATAAACTGCTGCATACCGCTTTCACGGTCTTGGTAGCTACCTGAAATCGAAATACCAAACTTGTCACCCCCAAATGTTTGCGAATATAAACCGCTTACCTCTGGTGTAATGCTACCCTCGTCGGTTGATTGATCGTCTACAGCTTTAACGCCAAACGATGCTTTTATACCTGGGCTATTTAAAGGTCTGTTGGTTGTTAAGTTTATAGTTGCGCCAATGCCACCTGAGGTAACACTTGCGTCTGATGTTTTATAAACTTGCACGCCCGATACGCTTTCAGATGCAACATTTGCAAAATCAAATGTACGGTCACCTGTTGTATTTGGAAGTTGGCGGCCATTAATAGTAATTAAGTTATTAGCAGGTCCAAATCCACGTACTGTTACGCGGCTACCTTCACCGCCCGCTCTATCAATTGATACGCCGGTAATACGTTGTAGCGATTCAGCAAGATTGGTATCAGGAAATTTTCCCATATCCTCAGCCGAAATTGCATCGACAATACCAGAAGAATCGCGTTTAACATCCATAGAGCGCTGCAATGAACCTCTAATGCCTGTTACTTGTATTATTTCTACATCTTCGTCAACAATGGTTTCTGCAGCGTAGCTTTGGTGAGGAAGCGTAACGGTACCCATTGCAGCGAGTATGGCTGTTGAAATTATCTTTTTCTTAAACATCATGATGCCTTTTTCTTATTTAATTATTATTGACGTACTGCAAGACTTTAAGAATTACTCGAAACATAATTGTAAACTATTTGTTTCATTTTACGGTCAATAAATAATTATTGTGTGTGTATGTTTTAAACGTTTTACAAAGACCACAACCAGTTTTAAACATGTGCTACTTAACTAAAAACCGTTAAATAACAGGATGTTTATGCTAATTCTTTGTGCTAATTTTTTGCTTTAAAATATTTTCATTTTGTCATATGTCCTCAGCTTCCTCTTATTTAGACCATTAACAAAATAAATCAATGGTCATTTTGACTATATCTTTTTTGTGCAAATAAAAGCTTAAGCGGTGCTTACGCAGATAATTTGCATTGTTTATAACTATTTTTGTTAAGCGTGTTCATATGGGCTTATTGTTTGAATTTTTCCGTTTGAGTCGTGTTCGAGCTTAGCCATTTTCATACTGCGTAAATGGGTTTGCCCGCCCGACAACGTACTGTCGTGATAAAATAAAAACCAACCATCATTGTGCTTAACAATTGAGTGATGCGTAGTCCAACCAAGTACTGGGTTTAAAATAACGCCCTGATAGGTAAATGGTCCGTATGGATTATCGCCCGTTGCGTATACAATTTTGTGTGTATCGCCCGTTGAGTACGAAAAGTAATAAACACCGTTGTGTTTGTGTACCCAAGGGCCTTCAAAAAAGCGGCGGTTGTTATCGCATACTGTAATTGGCGAGCCGCTTTCATCTAGTACAACAACCTCTTTTACGTCTTCGCTTAGGCTGATCATATCTTCCGATAATTTTGCAACGCGCGCAGGAATTGCAGGTTCACCATTTTTTGGATACGTGCTTTGTTCATTAAATTCGCTGGTTTGCCAATTTTGTAATTGGCCGCCCCACAAACCGCCAAAATATAAATAATGGCTTGAGTCATCATCTTCAAATACAGCAGGGTCAATACTAAACGTCCCTTGAATGTAATCATCTTCGGCTTTAAATGGACCTGTTGGACTATCACTTTTTGCAACGCCAATTCTAAAAATACCTTGCTGATCGCGCGCCGGAAAATAAAGGTAATACTGACCAAGTTTATGCGCAGCATCGGGTGCCCACATTTGCTTACTTGCCCATTTTACGTCATCTACACAAAGTGCTACGCCATGGTCTATGGCTTTGCCTGAGCTTTCGTCAAGCGAAAAAACATGGTAGTCGCGCATTGCAAAGTGGTCGCCGTTATCATTAATTTCATTTTTTGATTCAATGTCATGCGATGGATAAATATACACTTTGCCATTAAACACATGCGCAGAAGGATCGGCGGTATACATGTGATCAACTAATACATTATGATTTTGTATTAACGAGTTGGCTCGTTGTAAGTCTTTTAACTGTTTAAGTTCAGCGTCACTTAATCCATTAGATGGGGGTGCTGCTTGTGCTGTATTTTGCATTTTTACTCCTAGTATTGCCTGCCCACTTTGCACTTTAAAAAGGTGTAAAATGGGCTGCTAAATTAGTTTATGGTTTTGTTATCAGCCAGCTGCGTTTGAATGCGCTTTACCTCAGGCTCGGTAAGTTTGTAACGTGTTATAAAAATTAAACATGCCACGGTACAAATTACTGGAATACCAGCAAAGGCGAGTAAAATGCCTGATAACGTGTGTTCTGATTGCTCTTGATTAGGCACGTATGCATAGCCAGATAATATCCACCCTGCAATAGCACCGCCAATTGCAAAGCCTAGTTTTATTGCCAATAAATGACCCGAAAACGTAACAGCGGTTAATCTGCGACCAATTTTTAATGCCCCGTAGTCAACCGTATCTGCCACCATCGAAAACATAATTGGGGTAATTATCATGTGGGCAAAGTTAGCAATAAAGTAGACAATAAAAATGGTGACTATGGCGTCGCTCTCAAGTACGTAAAACATGCTATGAGAAATAATTACGACCACTAAAGCGACTATAAATAGCGTTTTCTTTTCAATAAATTTGGTTAAAAAGTTGGTAGACACAGCGCCTAGTACTGAGCCAATTGCTGAGAGTGTTAAAAAGTTAGAAGTAAGTGAGGCTTCTCCTACGTAGTACTTAATATAATGCGGTGCTACTGAGGCTCTAACGCCAATTAATATTAATGTTGCTAGGCTTATAACGGCTATAACAACCCATTGATCGTTTTTAAATAAGCTTAAAAACTCAAGAAAGGCATTCTTTTTACTTTGCGCGGGTTTAACTTGTTTGGTTTCTTTGGTCATTTTAAAACACAGTAAAAAACAAGCCGCTGCAAGTCCGCCTAAAAACACCATGGCTAGCGGGTAACCTACTACATCGTCGCCGTCGCCAAAAAAAGCAACTAGCTTAGGCAGTGCCCATACAATTACAAGCAGTGCAGCCATTGCCATTGCAAACCGATATGACTGAAGCGATGCTCGCTCTTTAGGGTCGTTTGTCATTACTGCGCCAAGTGCGCCGTACGGTATATTAATGGCGGTATAACACGTCATTAATAGCCCGTAAGTAAAGTAGGCATATATAAGCTTGCCCGTAGAATCAAAATCTGGAGTTATGAATGCTAAGCAAGCAAACACACCGTAAGGCACGGCTAAAAATAATATATATGGGCGGTAAGAGCCCCAACGGCTGCGCGTTCTATCGGCAATACTGCCCATTATTGGGTCGGTAATACCATCAAATAAACGAACCGCTAATAATAAGGTACCCGCAGCGGCTGCAGATAAGCCGTAAACATCGGTATAAAATATCAACATAAAGTTAGCGACCATTTGAAATACAATATTACTGGCTGTATCACCAAGGCCGTACCCTATTTTTTCTTTAATTGTGAGTGTGTGTTTTGTGTTGTTCATGTGTGCTCAATTTTCAATGCAAATCGATATAGTCAAAAATACTATATGCATTTTTAGCGCGTGTAAACATTTATGTTACATTTTTAATTTGCTGGTAATGTATTTAATACACGACGCTAATTAGCCGTTAAATTTACTAACATACAAAGGTATTATTCGTTCAATAAAAAACCAATACCAAACCAAAGTCGAATATCGGCGTTAACGCGTAAAAACAGGTACAGTGTATAAAGTGATTAATTAAATAGATGTGATTGTTTTAAATAGGAATTATAAAAGCTTTTTATTTGCGCTTTACCCACCTTTTATATACCCTTAATAGTCTTTATAACAATATCTTCGTATAGCTTTGGCTGAGTAATTTATGCACTATAAAACATCAAACATTTCTAACAACATCGACGAAGAATCGATTCCTGATGACTGCATTAGTAATCTAACCGTAGATAATATTGTATTTGCTATTCATGAAGGTAAGTTAAAGGTGTTGCTGGTTAAATATAACCGCGGCCTTGCAACAAGCCAGTGGGGTTTAATTGGTCATTGGGTTCGTAAAGATGAAAACTTAGACCTTGCAGCTTTACGTGTTGTTAAAAGTACGACCGGTGTTGAAAACCTGTACTTAGATCAGTTAGGTGCTTTTGGTAACGTAGACCGCTACCCTGCTAGACGCATTATTACTATTGTTTATTATTCGCTCGTTCGCTTTGAAGAAACCAACCTTGTGAGCGGCGATAATGCTCTAGAGTGTGAATGGTTTGATGTAAATAGTGTACCCGCTTTAATGTTTGACCATGCCGATATTTTAAAAAGCGGCCTTGATTACTTACGCTATAAAGTAAGGCACGAGCCTATTGGTTTTAGCTTACTCCCAGAAAAATTTACCCTGCTTGAGCTACAAGGAATTTACGAGTCGATTTTAAATAAATCACTCGATAAACCTAACTTTAGACGTAAGTTTCAAAAAATGAACTTATTAATAAACTGCAAAGAAAAACAAACCAACGTAGCTCACAGAGCCGCAACGCTTTATCGTTTTGACATAAACGTGTACGAAAAATTAAGAGAGTTTGGTTTTACGTTTGAGTTTTAAATAAGCAAATCTTGAGCAAAGTAATTAATTTAATAATCCTGATAGATTCCCTTATAGAATTGAGCTTTGAATAACGACCTAATAGCTTTGTTATTCATTGCTTTTTTCAACGGGGGTAAAGCGCCATCCTTTGAAAACTAACTTGCTTGCAGATCCATTACCACCAGATGAAGAACCACCAAAACTGGCTTCATTTAACGCCGTGTCAAAGTGAATACCACCGGCGCCGCTTACAATAACAGTATCTCCTAAAATAGACCCTTTAAAACCAACTGCTGAAGTAACTTTAACTTGTGAAAGTGGTGCGTATATAACAGCATAAAGCTCTCGTGTACCACCTGAAAACTCTATTCCAGTATCATTTCCACTGTAAGAACTATAAATACTAAAAACGGGCCTGCCTTCATTTGTAATCCCATTGTCAGGTGCGTAAACTTGTGCCCCATTTCCTATCTTAAGCTTTCCTTTAATTATGATAGTTAAGCTGCTGTTATCAGGGATTGTTAGCGAACTTGCGCCATTCATTGTAAAATCGCCATCTACAAACATAACTGCATTATGATTACTTTTTACCTGCATTCGGCCTTTAATTGTTACATCATCAAAATAAAATATTTGAGCTGCTGAATCAAGGAAAGTTGCAGCTTTAGCAGTGATGGTACCATCTGGAGTGCTTCCAAAGTCTACTAAAAAGTTAGCCGTGTTAGTTTCTAACTCGAGTAAGTCACCAGCTCTGCTATTGTTATTTATAAAAAGGTCAGGGCTTGTCGTATTAACTGACACGCTATCAATTGCTGTTGCAATATCAAGTGGATCACACGCAGTTAACCCTCTATTATTTTCACTTTCTGGTGTTATTTTTTCAACTGGCTCAATAGTTGGTATTGATATAGCTGTACTTGATACTTTATAAGGTGAAAAAGCATACTCTGGTGTGTCGTCCTTAAAAGAGCCATTACCTGCGTATCTAAGGTCTTTACTATCAATAGTACTGCCCCACTGTTTAAGCGTCACATTACCTTGAACACGCACTCCACCGTATACACTTCCCCCTGTTTGCTCATAATTCCCGGAGGTATAAACGCCGTGCCGTATTGTTGTTTGATTAAGAGCGACTAAATCATATGAACGAATTGTTCCTTGGACTGCATTACCTGTAATAGAAATTGGACCTGATGAACTAATATCACCACCAACTGGAGTTTGCTTTACTGATATAGATTGGTTTGCTGAAATACTACCTGAAACAGTACCACTACTTTGTGTGAAACTTAGATATGCCGATGCATCCCCTCCAACGACCACGCCACCAGAGAGTATTAAATTTCCATTACTATGAATATTGCCTGTAATATCAGCGCCTTGAATAATTGATAAATTACTAGAGGATAGAACATTACCTTCAATTGTACCGCTACCATTGAGCGTAATATCACCAGAGTCGTTAACTGTATTAACAAAAGATTCTTCTGATGTATTTTTGTTACCATCAGCTAGTGTGTCGTTATAATCCCCTAAAGACGAATCATAGCTATCAATTAAGCCACTTCCACTAATTGCAACACCAGAACACCCTGTAATTCCATTAGAAAAAACTGAGGCACTGCTGGTCGTTCCGCCCCCACCAGCTACATATTCGAATATAGCTTGCATTTGGTTCTCACCTTCAAAGCGAGTACCTTCGCTAGAAATTAAAATATCGCCATTACTGTCAATCTCAATGGTTGCATTGTATATACTAGATTCAAGCGAACTTGTACCAGAAACTTCACTATTATGGGCTATTAAATCGTTAATATTTATAGTCGGATCTGCAAGCATTGCTGTTTCTAGTTTTTCAATACTTGAAAATACCCCTTTCTCAGACATCAACCTTGCGTTCAATTTTTTCTGAAAATTACCACTCAAGCGCTCCTGGATCACACTATCTCTAAGAGTACTAAGTACAACAATTGAAGCCATAGATGTTAAAATAAGTACAGTAACAAGTGTAAAACCAGATGTATTTTTCATTTATTGAAATGCCTTATTCATTACCATTTGCGACAAAGATATATCAATCACTAAGCTGTTATTGAATTGGCTTGGTAAGTTTGTAGGTTCTACAAGGACACTCACTACGTTGTTATCAATTACGTAGCTAATTGCATTAACACCTTTTAATATTTTTACTTTTCCATTCCCTACATCACAAAATAATGAGTCATCTTCATGGCTATATTTTTCGATAAATGGCGCACTAATAGTTAAGCCAGTACAAGCAGATGACCCCATCTCTTGCTCAACACTTAGAATATTATTTGTGTAAGTAGGGACTGAATTGGTTTGTTTTAGACTTCGTGTAAATACTTTACTGCTAAATCGGATTACATCTAATGCATTTTCTAAATCTTTTGCTGTGCTGGTACTGCTATTAATTGAAGAATAAGCCAGACTCACACCGCCTAATAGAAACATACCTGCAGCAAGTGCAACCATAAGCTCTATTAAAGTAAAGCCTTTATGTTTATTTATTAGATGTTTCATGGCGTGCAACCATCAGGTAGTGTTGGGAAGCTTCCTGTAATTACAACGCGATTTTCTAAGTTGTCAGTCAAACGCTTATCTTGCCAGGTTACTTCAACCGATAAATCATTTGAAAAGTTAGCAGGTAGAGTGAGTGTATATGCATCAATTTGTGGGGATAAATAATTTCTAAAGTCAGTATCGTTGTACAAACTTGGATCTGTTTGTTGTAGCTCGCATAAATGAGGCCAAATACGCTCTAAAACATTATTAGCCTCAATTATTGACACCGTATAATTAAAGCTGTTTGTAATATATTGCAATGATTTTAGTTGACCTGAAGCAAGCCCTAACAATGCAACCGTCGCGACAATTAAAGCAACCATAACTTCTAAAAGAGAAAACCCTTTGCTGTAATTTATTAGCATGTCTCTGGGGCCTCAACTAACCAACTTTGTCCACTTTGTAAAATACATAAAGTAAAGTCGCCAGTTGTACTGTCCTTATCGCTCACCAAGATTTGATACATTTGGCCTAATTCACCCGTACTTGAAATATTAATATTCTTTAAATCTACAGAAATGCTGCTATGTGTAGTTTCAAAAATATTTAACGTGGTTTGCGTCGAATTAATAGCAGTTTTTACTAGCCATTGTTTATTCAACGTTTTGATAGAAACACTTTGATCTCTTTTAATGGCTTCACTACGCGCAAATTTAAAAACACTGTGCAGTTGATTCGAATTTGTAACTAATCTATCCCGCTTTATAAAAGTAATAAACGAAGGAGTCGCAACTGCAGTTAAAATACCAATAATGGTCATCGTGATTAAAACTTCGAGTAAAGTAAAACCAAGGCTTTTTTTTACCAGCATTTAGATTTATCTGCTGACTTAGTACCATTTTGATTTACAGACAACTTGCCACACTCATCACTTTTCTGAGCACCTTTAGGTGTAACTTGTATTGTAAATTCAGACCCATTTGAAGCGCCTGTAGTTGCATCGGTTGTATAGCTAAAGGAGTAATAATCTGAGGTAGGAAAAGTAAATGTATTTGGGTAACCACCAACACGAGTGTATTGCCTTTCTAAAACAGCTGTTTGCTGTAGTAAAACCTGTTGGATATCAGCTCTTCGACTTTGTTGTATGTAACTCGTATAACTTGGAAGTGCAATTGCATATAAAATCCCGATAATAGCAATTACTATCATTAATTCAATAAGGGTAAAACCGTAAGGTATCCTTAATTGCTCCGTTTTCACTTATTTAATTTCCATTATTTATATCAAACATGTTTTATTTTTACGTAAAATAAAAAGTAATTTGGAGTTTTTTGAAGAATGTATAATAGCGACAAGTTACATCTTGTCAACAATATAACGTTAGAATATACAGAAGCATTTATTTAACTCCAGTTACGCACCAGATTAAATAAAAAAACGTTTGAGTGCACTAAAACAGTGCAAATAACGAATGTTTTAAATAACATAGTATTATAATTACCTTAATAGCTCACTGTTAATATACTAAGTTATTTTATATAATTAATAACTTATTTATTGTATATGTTTCTAAAATGTAACTAGGCTTTTATTCATCAGCCGTAACCTTCTATTTTTCTATTCGCTAGAAACAAACTTTTTCTTATGATATTTTCACGTAGCTAGTAAATTAATTAATCAAAAAGGAGCTTTTTACTTGAAACTTACGCCGCCCTAGGCAACCACTCCCTTTTTCATCAGCACGTTGCGTGCACCCTTAATCGCCATCTGCGCGAGAATCATTGTTATTTAAATAAAATACTCCCCTATACTTTGGGAAACTAACTAATTAGGTTTATTACATGTTTGATCACGTAAAAAGAGATTGGCTCTCTAATGTTCGTGGTGATGTGCTTGCTGGTATTGTTGTGGCGCTTGCCCTAATACCGGAAGCTATTGCCTTTTCTATTATTGCGGGTGTTGATCCTAAAGTGGGTTTATACGCCTCATTTTGTATTGCGGTTATTATTGCCTTTGTAGGCGGACGCCCTGGCATGATATCGGCTGCTACCGGTGCAATGGCGCTGTTAATGGTGACGCTGGTTAAAGATCATGGTCTGGAATACTTACTGGTTGCTACCTTACTTACTGGTGTACTACAAATATTTGCAGGCTTTTTAAAGCTCGGTGAATTAATGCGGTTTGTATCGCGTTCTGTTGTAACAGGGTTTGTAAATGCGCTGGCGATTTTAATATTTATGGCACAGTTACCTGAGCTTACCAATGTTACTTGGCATGTTTACGCCATGACTGCTGCAGGCTTAGGTATTATTTACTTATTCCCATACATTCCAACTATTGGCAAAATACTTCCCTCTCCTTTAGTGTGTATTGTTGTTATTACACTGGTTTCACTGTTTTTGGGTCTTGATATAAGAACCGTTGGCGACATGGGCGAACTGCCAGACACCCTACCTATATTTTTATGGCCCGATGTACCACTAACACTCGAAACACTGCAAATTGTTTTACCGTATTCAATTGGTCTTGCGGTTGTGGGCTTACTTGAATCAATGATGACCGCCACCATTGTTGATGACTTAACTGATACAACGAGCGATCGTAATAAAGAATGTAAGGGCCAAGGTATTGCTAATATTGGCGCAGGTTTATTTGGTGGTATGGCGGGTTGCGCCATGATTGGACAATCAATTATTAACGTTAAATCGGGCGGTCGTGGACGACTTTCAACCTTTATTGCCGGTTTATTTTTAATCATTATGGTGGTGTTTTTAGATGAGTGGCTGCGTTTAATTCCTATGGCGGCATTAGTTGCAGTAATGATTATGGTATCGATTGGTACGTTTTCGTGGGCATCAGTTAAAGATTTAAAAAAGAACCCGCTTTCGTCAAACGTAGTGATGATTTCCACCGTTATTGTAGTAGTTGCCACGCATAATCTAGCCATTGGCGTTTTAGTTGGCGTGTTGTTAGCTACGTTGTTTTTTGCAAACAAAATTGGTCGCTTTATGGTTGTTACAACTAAGCACGATGAAACTAAAAACCTAGTAACTTATGAAGTTGTAGGTCAGGTATTTTTTGCCTCAGCAGAGCAATTTATTGCTTCGTTCGATTTTAAAAGTGCGGTAACAAATGTTGTTATAGATTTAACCCATGCCCACTTTTGGGATATAACCGGTGTATCGTCACTCGATAAGGTGGTTATTAAATTTAGACGCGAAGGTGCAACAGTTAATATTGTTGGTATGAATAGCGCAACCGAAACAGTTGTTGATAAGTTTGGCGTACATAACGACCCTAAAGAAGTCGATAAACTACTTGGCGGTCATTAAGGAGAATGTAATGAAAAAAATAGTTACTTATGTAGATGGCTCTGCCATTACTAAAAATGTAACCGAAGCCGCTATCTGGGCTTCAAAAAAGCTAAATAAACCAATTAGCTTTGTGCATACGCTTGAAAAAACGCAGCAAACTAATATCGGCGACTACTCAGGCAGTATTGGACTTGGTGCACAATCAGCACTACTTGATGAAATGACCAAGCTTGACGAACAATGCTGTAAAGTAAGTCTAAAAATGGCTGACGAATTATTAAACTCAGTAAGTGAGCATGCTAAATCGGCAGGTATTACTAATTTTGAGTTAATTAAACGCCACGGTGATTTGCTCGATACCGTTATAGACTTTAAAAACGACACACGCCTTATTGTTATTGGGCAAAATGGTGCGGGGCATAGTAATAGTTTTGCGGTGCTGGGCTCACATATAGAAACCTTAGTACGCAATGCAACACAACCTATTTTGCTTATTCCTGAAACATTTAAACAGCCTACCTCATTTATGATTGCGTACGACGGTCGCGAAACAGCCGACAAAGCGCTAGAACAAGTGATTGATGGCGGTTTATTACATGGCTTACATTGTCATTTAGTGAGCATTAAAAACAACGAAAAAGATCTTGAAGAAAAGTTTATTAACGCGCAATACACACTCACCAGTATGGGTTATAAAGTGTCGGCAAGCTTTTTAGAGGGCAATATTTTCGACTCCCTAATGAAATACAAAGAGCAAAATAATGTAGAGCTAATTGTAATGGGTGCGTTTGGGCACTCTAAATTAAGGCAGTTTTTTGTGGGCAGTAACACCATTAAAATACTCGAGAACAGCGATGTGCCAGTTATTATATTAAAGTAAGTGGTTGTTTTAAGTAAGCGCAACTTTTAAGTAAGCAACTGTTTTAAATTATATTTTAATGACCCATTTTAAAAAGCCTAAATACACTTAACTGATTTTAGGTCTTTTTTGTTTTTGGCTTAGCTTCAAACTTTTCAAATAAAAACTGAATAAACGACGTAACCTTTTGAGCCACAAACTTTCTATGCGGATAAATAGCAAATAAACCAAACTCAAAGGTTTTATAACCTTGCATAACCTGTACAAGCTTGCCCGATGCAATATCATCTCTCACCACTATTTCAGGAATTAAGCCAATACCACCACCTGCTACAACCACCTCTTTTACAGCTTGCGGATTATTAACCGAAACACGCGAGTTTACGCTTGCCGTTAATGACTCACCACTAGGTGAAACTAGAGGCCAATGGCGACCTATTTTAAAGTTGCTATCAATCACCGTAGCATGTTGCTCAAGCTCGTCAACACTCGCTGGTGCGCCAAAGCGCTGAATATATTCAGCTGATGCACATAAAATTAAAGGGTAACTAGTAATTTGCCTCGCGATTAAATTAGAGTCAGACACACTGCCAATTCTTATTGCTAAATCAACCCCCTCTTCTAGCAAATCGATTGTTTTGTCTGAAAGCACTAAATCAATACTTAAATCAGGATAACGGCTCAGTAATTCAGGCATTAACGGCGCAAGGTTTGATTCACCAAACGACACCGGCGCACTCACCCGAAGTTTGCCGCTAGCAAGCGCTGTTTGACCCGATAAGTTATCGAGCATTTCACTGTAGCTTTCAATTACAGGCACTACGCTTGCGTAATAACTTTGCCCCGCTTCGGTAATCGAAATTCTGCGCGTGGAGCGGTTAAATAATCTAACCCCTAAGTCTTGCTCTACAATGCCCACGTATTTACTAACCAGCGCCTTTGAAAGCCCTAGCCTGTCGCCTGCGGCTGTAAAAGAGCCTGTTTCAACAACCGCTATGATTGTTTTAATGCCAATAATAGTATCCATGATTGTCAATATAGCATTGACATTTATTCCTTACTAGCTCGGTTTTTAAAAACTGATAATAGTGAAAGAATAGCGTTATTAAAAATCACTATTCAAATTAAAAAAACAGGACAACCCATGAGCAATCTAACGCTATACCGTTTTACTTTATCTGGTCATTCACATCGTGCAGAGTTATTTACATCGCTTTTAAAGCTTGATGTAAATATGGTTGATGTTGCACTGCAAAACGGCGCACAAAAACAAGCTGACTTTCTAAATATGAATATTTTTGGACAAGTCCCCGTACTTAAACATAACGATGACGTAATTAACGATTCAAACGCTATTTTGCTGTACTTAGCACAAAAGTTTGATGCTAACAGAACCTGGTATCCAGAAGATATAACTGTTCAAGCGCACATTCAGCGCTGGTTGAGCGTTGCTGCAGGGCTTGTGGCGTCAGGTCCGTGTTCGGCGCGTTTAGTTACTGTATTTGGCGCAGAGCTTGATCATCAAAACGCGATAAACATTGCCCACACATTATTTAAAACAATGGATGCGTATTTACAAAATCGCGAATACTTAGTAGGCACTCAGCCAACTATTGCCGACATTGCCAACTTTTCGTACATAGCACACGCACCGGAGGGCGGCGTATCGCTTGAGCAATACCCAAATATTTTAAGATGGTTAAGTAACGTTCGTAAACTTGATGGCTATATAGCAATGCCTGAAACAGAAGCGGGTTTACTAGCTTAGTTTTAAGTTTTTAATACTGTTTTATAAGAGGCTATTAAGCCTCTTTTTTTGTATAGGTTAACTCTTTCTTTAATGATATTTATGATTGCCAATAACTTACATTAATAATGTGTAGAGCCAGCTGCAAATGTATTTTGGTACGCTATATTCAAAATAAGCCTAATAAAACTTAGGAAATACTTTTCAGGACAACCTTGGTTTAGTATTATTTTAGTAGGCAATGGAAGTATAATTCTTATATCAGCTTTAAGTGAATCGTGTAATTGTTAGTCGATTAAGTAAATACGAATATACGTACATCTACAAGGAGTTCAATCTATCAACTGGGTCAAAATAGAAAAAGTATTTCGGTTGTTTTTCCCCGAATTTTCCAACAAGGTTACTTGGGCTGTCATTATTGCAGGACTTGGTTTAACCTCATCTTCAATTCTACAAAATATTTTAAATGAAATTTTCACAAAAGAATTTGATATTAGAATTATTGGAAATTATGATTCTCTAGTAGGGTTAGCACTTATCACTTTGGGATTAATTCATAATATACTTTTACAAAGAGAAAAAACAAAAATAGAAGTAAATGGAATATTTGATAATGAAATAGAGAAGAAAACATTATCACGAGAACATGATGTTAAGCTTTATCAAAAAATAACTAAAGGCTTCGAAGAATTCTATCTAACAGAATATATATCCTCGCTAACGAGCGATCATTCATATAGCAGGAGTGATAAAGTAAGATTGCAAGACTTTATCTATTATTCACAAGAAACTGAGTACGATTTTCTCAATGCAGAATTAAATGTAAAATTTACTGAATTTGGTCAATCCTTATCAAAAATCATGAACTGGACGGCACTCCATTTTTTCCATCACCCCTCACATGTCGCTATGGAAAATCAAATATATTGCCTTTATCCCGAGCTTAATCCTGATCGTGGTGGGGAAGAGGATAATATTGGGAAGTATAATAAGCATGCACTTGAAATCATAAATTTAACTGATGACCTGTTAGAAAAATATAAACTATTTCGTAGCTGCGTTAAACGCGAACTATACATATAAAAGGGTAAAATGGAGGTCTCTAACCTCCAGCACCCACCATATGCTTTTAAAGTTCAAGCTCTATATTGATAACTATAGCTCTAAATCAAGCTCCTCAACGCCTTTAGCCGGTACGGCGCAGCAAATTAGCGCCTGCCCTGCCTCTACTGGGTAGCTTACGTTATTGCGATACACTACAGCGCCTGCGTTTATTTTTACGGCGCAACTGCCGCAGCTGCCATTTCGACAGCCAAATTCAGGTTCTAAACCATGGGATTCGGCTACATTAAGTATAGTGTTATCGCCTTTATTCCAGCGCTGCTCAAAGCCCGATTTACTGAATTTAATTACAGTGTTATCTGCTTCTTCTACGCTCATCTCTTTGTTTTTATTAGGCGCTTCGTTTGTGTTAAGTACATTACGCTTAATAATGGAGGGTCCAAATGCTTCCGCAAATATATTTTTATCCTGCACACCGAGCAATAACAGTTCGTTATATACGTGCTGCATAAACGCTTCAGGTCCGCATAAAAAGAACTCGTAATCATCAAGTGGTAAATAGTACCTAAACACATCCGCATTTATGCGCCCTTTTAAATTAAAGCCATTGTCTTGCTTTTCATCAAGCTCAGGCTGCGATAAAAGTGAGTAGTAATCAATTGCCCCGCCACTCGTATCTGCAAGCGTTTTTAGCTCGTTATAAAACGCACGCTGCTGTTTATTTTTAGCACTGTGAAAAATATGCAAAGGGCGTGTATAGCGGGTTCTTAACCCTTCACTGGTAATGTGTTTAGCCATTGAGATCATAGGTGTAATACCTATTCCGCCACCAATGAGTACCGCAGGTTTGGTACTGGTTGGGTCAATAAAAAACTGCCCTTGTGGGTATTTAGCTAAAATAACGTCGCCTACTTTTACGTTATTATGAAAGTAGTTAGACACCTCGCCACTGAGTTCTTTTTTAATAGATAACCGATAAAATAGTTCATGAGGGCTTGATGACACGGTGTAGGTTCTAATAACAGGTTTGCTATTACTGTTATTGCTACTATTTTTACATGGTATTTGTACAGTTAAATGCTGCCCAGCTTTAAACGGTAATAAGGTTGTATTGTTATGCCCTTCTAAATAAAAGGAGGTAATTACATTACTTTCTTTAATTATTTTGGTTACTTTTAAAGGCTGCCAAGTATGTTTTAGTTTTTCGGCTTGTTTGTTTTTATCAGCCTCAAGCCACGTGCCCGTCATTTTAGTGTTAGGGGAATAAGCATCAAATTTAGCACTAAACGGGAGTAAATTTTTAAGCCACATTCCTTTAGTGAGGGTAAATTTCCAGCCTCGGTCTGCGCCAATAAAGCCTTCAAGTTCTGGGTGCCCGTCCCATAAAATTTCAACGCTGCCGGTAAGCATTAATACATTGCCGGTGTCAAAATCAGGAAATAACAAACCTGCTTTTGGGTTTAATAAAAAGTTACCCAAGGTATTAAAAAAATTGTTACCTGCGTAATCAGGAATCGTTAATGTGTTGCCTTCTCGCTTTACAAAGCCCGGCAACCCACCACGGTGAGAAACATCAACCCCTTCAATTTTCGGATTGTTTTTAGCGGTTATAAAACTCGAAACAAAAAATGTATCGGTGGTGTCAATTAACGCACTGGCTGCGTTATCAAGTGTATTAAATTCAACTTTTTGTACCACATTACTTTTAAGTAAAGGATCTCTATTAAACGTTAAGTCGCGCGTTTGAATATACTGTGGGCAATTTCCAAAGGATTGATCAACATTAAAACTCACCTGATTATCGTCAATTGCCTCACCTACGCGCACATTTAAACGGTTACGCCTACGCGTGCCCAGCTCAATGCCTAATAAACCAATTGGCGAGCCGACAATATTTAACGTGTTATGTAAGGGGTCGTTTTTATCAACCGCGTGCTTCATTAATAACGACGTAGGAGTTGGGGCGCTTAAAAAGCCTGACTGTCCTGAAACAATAGATACCCACGGATTAGCATTTTCATCAACACTGCCTGCAACCACAAATGGTAACTGCTCAAAAAATGCTTGATGCTGCTTTGGCATAAATGAGCGCACGGCACGTTTACCAAATGTTTCCATTATTTCTCGTTTACCTAGTTTGTCTTGTATTGCCAGCTCGCCTTCGTGAAAAGGTGAAGCATCTATTGAGTTTGTATTTATCATTTTGCTCGTAATTCGTGTGCGTATTTCATGGGATAAATTTAACTCAATACACAATGAATGATAATGGGTGTTTTATTGACTGATAATGCACAAAACAATGACAATACTTGCACCCTCTTAGTGCCAGGCGCGCACCAACATATAACAAAACAGGTTTTATCCTCACTCTAAAAATACATTAAATACTATTTAAACAATAACTTAAAAAACTGGCTGTATTTTTGCAAACATTCTATTAACAAGCCCGTTTTACTTACGGCAAAAATTTAGGTTGTTAACACAATAGCTATTAGCAACCATCGGCAAAGAAGCCCGCACACAGTTATGCATAATGCGTATTTGTGGCGGGCTTTTTTGTTAATTGTATTTAAACCGTCACTTTAAGGAATGCCCTATGCAAACCTCGCAAAAAATACTCATTATTGGTAATGGTATGGTCGGACACCACTTTGTTGAGCAAATGCGCCAAAGCGATGCCAACGCAGACATTACTGTACTTTGCGGAGAAGCAAATCTTGCATACGATCGCGTGTACTTATCAAGTGTATTTGATGGCAAAACAGCCGCCGATTTAGCACTTACCACCCACGACAACTACAAACAGCTTAATATTAATGTGCATACCAGCCAGTGGGTTGAAGGCATTGATAGATCAGCAAAAATAGTGACCACATTAACCGGTGAGCAATACCCATACGACAAACTGATACTCGCGACAGGTTCATTTCCGTTTGTGCCGCCTATAAAAGGTAACGACCAACCCCATTGTTTGGTGTATCGCACATTAGAAGATTTAGAACAAATAAAAGCCAGTGCCGCTGTAAGTAAAAGCGGTGTTGTTATTGGTGGTGGTTTGTTGGGGCTTGAAGCCGCAAACGCCATTAAGCAACTAGGGCTTGATACCCACGTAGTTGAATTTGCACCACAACTTATGGCTGTTCAACTTGATGGACAAGGCGGTACGCTACTAAAAAATAAAATAGAAAAACTCGGCGTAACGGTACACACATCAAAAGCAACCAGAGAAATAGTAAAAGGCGAAACCAGTCGCTTTAGATTAAATTTTTCGGACGAGTCATTTTTAGAAACAGACCTAATTTTGTTCTCTGCAGGTATTCGCCCGTATGACCAACTCGGCAAAATTGCTGATTTAGAGCTCGGTGAACGCGGCGGTATTATCATTAATAATCAATGCCAAACGTCAGATCCTGATATTTTAGCCATTGGTGAATGTGCCCTGTGGGACAAAAAACTATTTGGCTTAGTAGCACCGGGTTACAACATGGCACGCGTTGCAGCGAGTCAATTAAGTGGTGGCGAACTTGAGTTTTTAGGTGCCGATATGAGCACCAAACTTAAGTTATTAGGCGTAGAAGTAGGCTCAATTGGCGACGCTCATGCAAAAACGCCAGACTGTAAAGAACTTATATACCAAGACGCTATTCGCGGCTGTTATAAAAAAATCATACTAAGTGAAAAAGGCGACAAATTACTGGGCGCTGTACTTGTTGGCGATACCAGCGACTACGATACTTTATTGCAGTACATGCTTAACGACATGGACTTACCAGAAAACCCTGAGTGTTTAATTTTACCAGACAGCGGCGGCGCGCCGTCGCTATCGGGCAGTGCCCTACCCGACACCGCCACTATTTGTTCGTGTCACAATGTGAGTAAAGGCGACATTGTAGGTGCAATTGATGGCGGCTCATGCGATTTAGCCTCGGTAAAATCATGCACTAAAGCAGCAAGCGGCTGTGGTGGTTGTGCTGCGTTACTAAAATCAGTTGTTGATAACGAATTAGCAAGTCGCGGTGTTGAAGTTAACAACCATGTATGTGAGCACTTTGCGTATTCACGCCAAGAACTACTGCACATGGTAAAAGTAGAAAGCATTAAAAGCTTTGATGACTTACTAACTAAACACGGCAGCGGTCATGGCTGTGAAATATGTAAACCTGCCATTGGCTCTATTTTAGCCTCAACATGGAACGACTTTATTTTAGAACCCGCTCATGTTGGCTTACAAGACACTAACGATACGTACCTAGCAAACATGCAAAAAGATGGTTCGTACTCTGTGGTACCGCGTATTGCTGGCGGCGAAATAACCCCCGACAAACTCATTGTAATTGGACAAGTAGCAAAAGACTTTAACCTGTACTGCAAAGTCACTGGCGGTCAGCGTATTGATTTATTTGGTGCACGCTTAGAAGAGCTTCCTGTTATTTGGGAGAGACTTATAGAAGCTGGATTTGAGACCGGTCATGCTTATGGTAAGTCTCTTAGAACCGTTAAATCATGCGTGGGTAGTACGTGGTGTCGTTATGGTGTGCAAGACAGCGTTGGACACGCAATAGAAATAGAAAACCGCTATAAAGGACTGCGTGCGCCGCATAAATTTAAAATGGCGGTATCGGGTTGTACCCGCGAATGCGCCGAAGCACAAAGTAAAGATATTGGCATTATAGCCACCGAAAACGGCTGGAACTTATACGTGTGTGGTAATGGCGGTATGCGCCCTCGCCATGCTGATTTATTTGCGACCGATTTAGACACGCCAACACTTATTAAATACATTGACCGCGTAATTATGTTTTACATTAAAACAGCTGACAAATTACAACGTACGTCGGTATGGATGGAAAATCTTGAAGGCGGTTTAGACTACCTTAAAAGCGTAGTAATTGACGACAGCTTAGGCATTTGCGACGAGCTAGAAGCGCAAATGGAGTTAATTACACAAACCTATGCGTGTGAGTGGAAAAAAGCGATTGAAAGCCCAGATGCTGCCAAACGATTCCGCCAGTTTGTTAATAGCCCCGAAACCGACGACAACATTTTGTTTGTGCAAGAGCGTAACCAAATTCGCCCTGCTACAGAAGCCGAAAAACGTGAGCAACGTAATACACAAAACCGTATTCCAGTAATGGAAGTTGAAGAGGATCAAGCTGATGTCTTGGCATAATATTGGAACAATCGACAACCTAGTAGCTAATAGCGGCGTATGCGCATTAGTTAATAATCAGCAAGTGGCTATTTTTTATATTCCGCAAAATCCAACGGCTGTGTTTGCTATTAGCAACTACGACCCTATTGGCAAAGCCAATGTATTATCGCGTGGCATTATTGGCTCAATCGACAATAAATTAGTTGTCGCATCGCCTTTATATAAGCAACACTTTTGCCTAGAAACAGGCGAATGTTTAGAAGCAGAAGCAATACACTTACCGGTTTTTAATGCAAAAATTGAAGACGGCAGTGTATTTATAAGCTCTGAACCAAAAGTTACAACAGCTGTGGCTTAGGGGAATATTATGAGTGTACTGTCTTATTTTTCGGGTATTGAAAACGTGTGGCTAAATAAGCTTGTTACTAAGCTAACAAGCTCAAATGATCGCAGTGCTAAAAGCGGCAACGTTTATATAATTGGTGCGGGCCCAGGAGACGCAGAGCTAATTACGGTAAAAGCACAACGTTTAATTAATGCAGCCGATGTTGTTTTATACGACTGGTTAGTAAGCGATGATTTATTAAAAACGCTTCCTAAAAAAGCACAGCGAGTATTTGTAGGTAAACGTGCTGGTAAGCATTCGATGACCCAAGCTAACATTTGCGAGCTACTGGTTAAATACGCGCAACAAGGCTTAAACGTAGTGCGTTTAAAAGGCGGTGATCCGAGTATATTCGCACGTATTAACGAAGAAGCCGATGCACTTACCAAGCATAATATTAATTTTGCTATTGTTCCGGGTGTTACAACGGCTTGTGCTACTTCTGCTTATACGGGTATTCCGCTCACTGCGCGCGATGTAGCGCGTAGTGTTACATTTTTAACGGCGCAGTTTGCCGATCCTAACAAGCAACCTCATTGGCAAAATTACGCGTTTATGCCTGCAAACAACAACCCCACTTTAGTGGTTTATATGGGGCTTTCGCGCTTACAAACGCTAAGCAACGGTTTGCAATCAGTGGGCTGGCCAAGTAATACACCCATTGCACTAATAGAGAATGCCACTACCACTAAGCAAAAAGTAATTACTAGTACGCTTGAACTGATAGTAAATGAGCATGCTAAACACAACCTTCAAGGTCCTACCCTTATTATGATTGGTGAAGTAATAAATCATAAAATGGCAATTAGCCCTGAGTTATTAAACAGTATAAATGTTAACGCATGATACAAAATGAATAATGCACTTTTCGCGCTTACTACCTCCCCAGGAGTAGGCGCTTTTTTTGTTTTTAATTTGGGTTCAAGTTGTGTGCAATAACATGTTTAAATGCACCAAATAAGTTAAAAGTAATGGTAATTTAAATTATAGAAAAACAGTAGCAAACAAAAACAACACTTTAAGCAATTGTATTAGCTTGATTTTAAATTCAATGATGAAATTTATTAATGATTGGAACAGTGGTTGCACTTTAAAAACAAAAAAGTGTGGAATAATACCAATGGCGACAAGCAATCCTCTCACAAAACAGTTTTTATTAGCAGCAAAGTATCAAGAAATACACGCGCTAAAGCAATTACAAAACAGTTGTGCCTCGCTTACTAAATTAGGCGATTTTGTACATCAGTTACAAAAAGAACGCGCAATGAGTAATATATTTTTGGCCTCAAATCGAGAGCGATTTAAAACCCAATTACAAGAACAAATCCCTTTAAGCGACAGCGCACAAACTGCATTTTATGATTCTCTTAAACAAACATTTATAAACGACAACGCCGATACTGGCCATACTCGGTTATTTAATTTAATTACCTATAGCTTACAAGCACTCGATGCATTACCGGTATTGCGCAAGCAAATAGCACAACAAAACATTAGTGCGGTACATGCTACGCAGTCATTCACTCAGTTAATTGCTAGTTTACTCAATATTATTTTAGAGGCAGCTGATGGCGCAAGCGATCCCAAAATAACGCGCTTATTAGTCGCATTTTTTAATTTTATGCAAGGTAAAGAATACGCAGGACAAGAGCGTGCCTGTGGTGCACAAGCATTTGCAGCGAGTAAATTTACCACAGAACAAAAACAACAACTCGCGCATTTTGTACAAGAGCAAAACCACAGCTTTGACTTTTTTAATGAGTACGCCGATGCGCACCTTTTAAAATGTTTTGGCACACTAACAACGCATCAGGTTAATAATCAGGTAGAGCAACTTAGAAGTTTACTGCAAAAGCTCGATGACGAGAACGCTCAACCGCTCTCGCAACTAAGCGAAGTATGGTACGAAGTAACCACTACGCGCATAGATATAATGCACAAAATTGAACAAAATATAGCAGATCAGTTAATTGATACCGCAGCTATGCAAATAGCCTGTGCTCAACGTAGCTTAAATACAAATAAGCAGGTACTTAACAATATGGTAGAGCAACACATAGCCCCTACTTTTGGCCAATTAGCCGTTAAGCAACCAGAGCCAGAAGTAAGCCAAAACATAGCGGCCGATAAGCTCAATAGTAATAAAAGTATGTACGATTTAATTATCGAGCAAAGCCAGCATATTAAACAAATAAACCAAGCGTTACTTGACGCTAAAAAAGTAATTAGTGAGCAAAAGGTAATTCACCAAGCCAAGTACATACTTATTGAGCAGTTAAAGCTCACTGAAGAGCAAGCCCATAAACAGCTACAAAAACAAGCAATGGATACGCATAAAACCTTATTTAGCGTAGCGCAAACAATTATACAAATGAGCGATTAAATATGCTGTTTTTACTTGGGCGTATTGCTCTTTAGTAAGAACACTACCCTACATAATACTTATTTATTCAGTTATAAATTTCACGATCAGACTTAGTTTGACCTTATTAGAAAATAGATTCATAAGCTACTGACTATAATAAGGTAAGGCTTTAATTTGGCGTTAATTTATAAAGTGAATAATTCAACACATTCAAAATAATCAACTACAATAAGTTAATCATTTGTTGTATCTCATTTTAATGAGGCATATTTATTTAATACTGTTGTAGGAGTTTGAATGCCCAATGTAGAGAGTTATTTAGAAGGTGTATCATTAATAGATGAGCAGCAATTAACGACTTCTCTTGATAATGACATTCAAACAAGCTTAGAAAGCTTTGCTGAGCTAATTTTAAACATTTTTGATGCAAGCTCATCCTCTATTGTTGCTAACCTGCCTCAACGTGCTGTCGAGCTATATAAATCAGGTTCAAAAATAACAGTAGCTAAAGAGCAACTATCTGATGACGTTTTTAATGAATCGATTATCGAGCATGCTCCTAAAATATTTAGAGTGGTATCACCTATTATTTTGCCCTCAAACCTTAAATTTGGATGGTTTATATTTGACCGAGCAAGTGATTCACTACTTACCGAAAAAGAAAGATTAATCTTAAATAGTTTACAAAAAAACCTTGTTAATCAGTTAGTCCAACGTAAAAATTCATTAGATAAAATAAACAGTTTTAAGTTTCACTCAACAATTAGCGAGCTAAAAAAAGACGAAACTGAAAAAGATCGCCTAATCAAAAAATTACAAAAAATGAGCGATGAACTAGATGAATTTACCAGTATTGCTTCACACGATCTAAAGTCACCATTAAATGCTATAAAACGTTTATTAGAGTGGATTTATGATGACTGTAAAGATTTACTCCCTCAAGAGCACCTAGAAAACTTTCAGCTTGTGCTCAGCCGGGCTAATAGAATGCAAGTACTGCTAGAAGATTTACTAAGCTACTCGAGAATAAATAGCTGTGATTCAACTCATGCAAACATATCTTTAGAAAGTATTTACCAAGATATAGAACAAATTTTAGAAGTTCCACAAGCTGTCACTGTTGATATACACGCCAATAACGAAGTACTCGATATACCGCTGATCCCTTTTAAAATTGTTTTTCAAAATCTTATTAGTAATGCAATAAAACATAACAATAAAGAGCACCCGGTTATCGATATTTCACTTATCCCCTCTAATCAATATTACATTATTGAAATAACAGATAATGGCCCTGGAATTGACCCTAAATATTTTTCACTCATATTTAAGTTATTTCAGACATTGCAATCTCGAGATGATGTTGAAGGGAGCGGCATTGGACTCTGTATTGCCAATAAGCTCATTATTAATTATGGGGGCAAAATTGAAGTAGCCTCCGATGGGGAACTTGGCAGTACATTCACTATTTTTTGGCCCAAAGTTTAACTATGAAATTATCAATTATAAACGAGCATCATGTAGATGCTGCTCTTAGAAGGAACTTATGAATATTTTAATTGTTGATGATGACTTAGTTGATCGCAAATTAATTAAAAAAATGCTTATTTCTGATGGCTCTCATCATCATGACATTACCGAGGTAACGTGCGTATCCGAAGGCTTGAAAGCCATTGAAGACACGCACTTTGATATAATACTACTCGATTATAATATGCCTAAAGAAGATGGCATTGAAATGCTAATTGAAATGCGTGCAAAGCCTAAACTCGGTAACACCGCAATTATCATGATTAGCTCCTCAGAGAACTCAGCTTTGGCTATTGAGTGTATAGAAGCAGGCGCTCAAGACTTTTTACCAAAAGGTGATATAACGAGGGATAGTTTAAATAAAGCGCTTATATATGCCAAAAAACGCTTCGAGGCAGAACAACGTATGCACAACAGTTATCTTGCTGTAAAGCATATGGCAGAACGGGATCAGCTTACTGGTTTGTCTAATCGATATCATTTTGAAGAAATACTAAAAGTAATGATAGCTAACAATAAACGTGCTAAAAACTGCGTGGCGTTACTTGCTTTAGATTTAGATAACTTCAAAAATATTAATGATACGCTTGGGCATAGTGTCGGCGACGAAATTTTAATACAAACAGTAGAAAGGATTCATAGTTGCCTGAGGCAAAACGAAGGATTTGCACGCTTAGGAGGCGATGAATTTGCAGTTATAATAGGTGGAATTTGCAACATTAATCAAATAGGTATGATAGCAAATAGAATTTTAGCAGAAGTTTCTAAACCCTTTTTGCATGAAGGCAGAACTTTAAATTGCAGTGTTAGCATTGGAAGCGCCATATACCCAAATGATGCTACTGAATCTCATGAACTGCTAAAATGTGCTGATATTGCAATGTATCGCTCAAAGCAAAGTGGTAAAAGTAGAATAAGCTTTTACAAAGAGCAATATCAATATGAATTTAGTCGTCGGGTAGATATTCAAAATAGTATAAAAGAGCATATAGAGGAAAAAAACTTTAGGCTATTTTATCAACCTGTTTATTGTTCAAAAACACAAATAATGACAGGTGTCGAAGCCCTGATCCGTTGGCCAGATACAACCGTTAATTATACCCCCGATGAGTTTATTCCTATTGCTGAAGAGTGCCGATTAATAGCCCCCCTTGGAAAATGGATAATTGCGAGCGCTTTAAAGCAGTTATCTTTGTGGCAGAAAGACTATCAAACGCCGTTAACTCTATCTATTAATATTTCACCGATACAGCTGCAAAGAGAAGTTTTACAAACGTATCTATTAGAGACGGTCGAAAAATACAATTTAAAAACCAGTAGTATTATTCTGGAAATAACAGAAACAGCTTTTATGGAAAATAGTAAAGAAGTGATTGAGATATTAACTTCTTTGTCTAATAAAGGGTTTAGGATTGCTTTGGACGATTTTGGTATGGGTTATTCATCCATATCTCACCTTATTTCCTACCCTATTGATATAGTAAAATTAGACAAAAGCATGCAATCGTTAGGTGGAGAAAATAATAAGCGATTAAAAATAATCGAGAGCTTATCTTTAATGCTGAAGAAACTAGATTTTTCTGTGGTAGCTGAAGGAATCGAAACTGAAACCCAGCATCAGCTGTGTAAAAAATTAAATATAGACTACCTGCAAGGTTTTCTCTTTTCAAAGCCTATGCCTGTAAACGAAATTAATTTGCTGCTCGATGACTATAGTAAAAAAATAAGCCTTTAATAAATAGGTTATTTTGAACCTTTGTAAAATTGAAGCTTAAATCAAACACCTTTATAACCTTAAGCTAAAAACCTTTGGTTTGTGTCACATACTCAAACTAAAGGCTCTCAAATTGGCACAGCCTAGCGGGTTAAAACTTAAAACACATGCAAATCAGCTGTGTTTTTCCAAATGCTGACCGATGACAGCCAATACTTTTTCTTTTAACTCTGCTGCCTGAAAACTTCCTTTTACAAGGTAACCTTTAACAAAATCGTGTGACATTATAATCTTTTTTTCTTCTTCTCTTTCTGATGAGCTAAACATCATAACCACACACGAACTGATTTCTATCATCTTCCTCAGTTTAGAAAACTCTTCTAAAAACTGAAGACCATTGACTCTTGGCATATTGATGTCCAAAAATATGAGTATTGGAGGAAATCCATCAGGGTACTCTTTTCTGTTAGCTTCATAATTTTCTAGAAATTCTAATGCTTCCTGGCCATCTTTTTTTTCAAAAATTGTAAGATCTAATTCAGCCTCTTTAATTAATCTTTTAAGAATATACCGGTCAACTTCATTGTCATCGACAATTAATATAGGGGGTTTAATTTTTGTCATGTTAGCTTATCCATTGGTATTATTATTTTAAACGTCGTACCTTCATCAGAGCTTTGCAGTGATACTTCACCATTTAAATACTCAATATGTTTTTTAACCAGCGCCATCCCTAAACCAGAGCCTGTGCTCGTCTGTGCATGAAATCGCTTAAACATATCAAACACTTCACTTTGATGCTTTTGTGGTATTCCCATTCCGTTATCTGTAACAGTAATAAAAAACGTCTCTTGCTCATTAAAAATGTCACAGCGGACATAAGGCGAGTCTTTATTTCTGTCGTAATACTTCAACCCATTTGATATCAAATTTTCAATAATTTGAGCAAAACGCGCTTTTTCCGACTTTATAGGTACTGATAGATTAATTGTTGTTTCGAGCGCACAAGGATTATCTTTCATGAGCCAAGACAGTCGTTCTTTCATATCAATAATTAACTGATTAAAGTCAATTACATCTTTATCTTCATTACCAATTTCAGCTTTGGCTAACAATAAAATATCAACAACAAGTGTTTCTAACTTTTCCATTTGTTGATAAATAACCAGTGCATTTCGGCTTGCCTCCTCTGTGTCTCCCGCTTTTATATCTTCGATAACAAAATGCGCTAAGGATTTAGCCCCTGACAGCGGTGACTTCAGGTCATGGGAAGCCCGATAAGCAAACTGGGCAAGCTCATCATTTGCTTGCTGCAGGGAAGCTGTTTGGCTGTTTATAATCTCTTTGAGTTCAATACTGTTTTCAATATTTAAAAGATCATTTTTAATTCGCTGTCTGGCCGCGATAACGAGTGCTTTTAATTCACCCGACGTTTTTATATCAAGTTCATCGTCCAGATTAATATTGTTTTCGGGCTTACTTGATAAAAGTAGAGTTAGATTTCGAATAGAGCTCGATATTGTGCGAGAAAGATAACTTATAAAAAGAATATTAAAAAAAGATATGATTATAACAAGTGGAATTAACGTCATTAGTATAAACGATACTGTTTTTCTAATTGGTTCCTCAAACAGCTCCGTATTTTTATTAAAGCCACTTAGCGAAGTATTAAGATTTAGTAAAAAAGCGTCTCTACTAAGTTCCCCCTTTTTATACTGATTAACTGACAATAAGGCTTTATCAGCAATTTCAATATCGTTTTCACAGATTGTTAATGTATGATCTGTGTTAATAACTTTCATAACAGCATAATTTAACGGGTTTATTTGTTCAATACATTCAATAGGTTGCTGCCTAATTAACAATATATCCGACTCAATGGCATTTATATCTATGGGGATATCATTTTCTATTTTTTTAACTGACTTGGTAAGTTGATGTGTATACTTTAAATGAAGAAAGTTAAGTTGATGAAACTTAGCCCCTTTAGCTATTTCAAAAGCTGAGTAGACAGTAATACTTATCTCTGCTGCAGTTAATATTACAATAAGCATCAGTTTTCTTGAGATATTCATATACGACACCTATTTTAGCTACTAACCCAAAAATCTTTAAATAACACTATAATAATTATAGTATTTATAACCTTAGGTATAGCAGATTTTATCTTTTTTACTAGCTCCTCTATGAATAACAGTTGATATTTAGCTTTATTCACTTTTAATAAAAAGATCCTTTATTAGTTTTTTGCCACTATAAAGCAAACTTGGGTAATATTACGCCTCTAAAAGTACTGGTGCATTGGCAAATACACCAGTAGCTAAATACAAAACTTTGTTAAGTCATCCCATATTTAAAAAGTGTATTAACATGCAGCATTTTTTGAATGAAAAATATAGGCTCGTGTGTGGTCGTACACTAGGTTAAAAGTAAAAGCGTAAAGGGTTATAAAAAAAGTTACGCCGATATCCATTATTAATGCTTCCCATAAGCCTACGTTTAAAATGCTCGCCATTACGGGAATAGTAAAAACAAGTAACCCGCCTTGAAATAAAATCACGTGAAAAATACGGAATAATACAGAACGTTGCTCTTTTGCACCGGTAGCTACTTTGTCAAAAAACCAATTAAAAACAAAATTCCAACACATCGCAATCGTTGCAATTATAATCATAGTGCCTGATAAAGCCGATATTGCATGCTCTGTAAATACAGCCAAACCAATAATCGACAGCGTTACCGCTAATACTTCAAACAAAACAGCCTGAAACATCCTCTCTAGCGACCCCATTTTTGCATCCATAATTAACCCCTTTTACGCCAAATAATTAAAGAAAATAATAGTGACATAATTTAATTATTTGCAAAGTTAGTAGCCATCACCTTTAGTGATAAGATGAGCAAATAAGTACTCACCTTTAAGTTGAATGATATGTATAGTTTTGAGCAACTAAAAATTTTTGTAACCGTGGTAGAAACAGGATCTTTTTCGGCAACAGCCCGAAAGCTTAACCGTGCACAATCGGGAATTAGCCAAGCTATTTCTAATCTTGAAATAGCGATTAATCAAACATTATTTACGCGTAATAAAAATATACCCAGCTTAACGATCAGTGGTAAGGCATTGTTACCTGTTGCATACTCTATACTTCATCAGCAAAAGTATTTTGACCAAAAAGTGGATGCATTAGCAAAAAATTATGAGCATGAGGTAATTATAGCTATTGATGAAAGCCTAAATAATCAAGATATTTTAAAAGTGATTGCCCCACTTGCTGATCAGTTCCCGATTACTAATTTCGAAATAATATCGACAACAACTGACGATGTAGAAAACTTAGTAAAAATAGGAAAAGCACAAGTAGGTATCATTTATAGTGATGGGGAACTAAAAGTTGATATGGATTTTTTTCGATTAGGTCAAGCTCGATTTTTAACGATTTCATCACCAGAACACCCGCTTGCAAAGCAAAAGGCTGTAACAAGCAATGATTTAAAAGCCCATAGGCAATGTGTTCATCGCAGCCTTAGCCAAAAAGAGTTATGGTTTAGCTACGCAATTAGCTCTAGAATTTGGTACGCAAATACACATCAAACCCTTATCGACTTAGTAGTTCAGGGTATTGGTTGGGCGCTTGTACCCGAGTTTGCTATTAAGAGGTATATAAACCAAGCTGAAGTGGTAACGCTACCCGTTACTCATGAACAAGGCGGTTGGCTTACTCCTGTGGGATGCGTTGTTTCAAGAAGCCAATCAACAGGACCTGTTCTTCAAAGTTTAATAAATAGGTTGCAGCAACACTTTTTAAAGAGTGATAGCGCGGGAATAAAACAGTTTTAAACTGCTTTATTCACTTTTAATAGCAAGCTTCTTCTTTAGCTTTTCTTGCCACTCTACAGCAAGCTCTGGCAAAGTTAATGCTTCTAAAAGTATGTCTTCATAACCTACGTATTTTTTATCAAAAAATGCCTGGAACAGTTTTTTAACTGATATGTCGTGCGAGCCTTTCTTCTCGATAACAACACTATCACCCGTTTTTGCAACGCCCTGCTCTAGTACCCTAAAATATACGCCAGTGCAGTAATGCTGCGTAAACAATTTAAGGCTGTTTTTATTATTAAGGGCGATAGCTAATTTAAAACAAGGTACACGAGGCTGGCTTACTTCAAGTAATGCAGTACCAATTCGAATATGATCGCCTATGTGTATATTCACTTCATCAAGGTCAGAAATCGTGAAGTTTTCGCCAAAGGCACCTACTGCCAAATTATCATTCTCGAGGATTTGTTTCCAATACTCATAATGATTGTGCGAAAAAGCATATACCGCTTTATCTACCCCGCCGTGATTAACTAAATCAGCTTGCTCGTCACCTATAATGTTTAGTTTTTCAATAACAACAGGTTTGTTAGTTGGGGTTTTGAATATTCCCGTTTTCACCTCTTTACCATTATGAATAAGAGTTTTAATTTTAGAGATATTAGTCGAGATGATTTTCATTGCGATACCAACGGATGAGGAAGTAAAGATTAATTATGCAGGTTTTAAAATTATTATAAATAAATTTAAGCAAAAAAATGACCGCTCAAGACTAGGGCGTGTTTATCTTTGTGGATTGAAATTTATTCAATCTAGGGGCGATTAAATCGCAGCGCGAGGTTTGTAACCTAGTGGGCTAAGTAAAAACCGAGCAACAAAGAGTTAATCGTCCCTAGAAAGAACCCAGAGGGCAGCGCATGTTTGGTATTTATGCTGCGTTATCGCCCATTAATGGGGAATAACCACACTACATAGGCTCTGCCTTGCCTAAAAACCAAACAGTCTGCTGTAAATTCAACCACCAAAGTTCAACACGCCCTAAGCAGTCATTTCACAATATACAGTTTTTATTATTCTGCTTGTTTTAAAAAATACGTTTCGGCCAGTCCGTTATGTATTCCAGCTAAGTCTATTTGTATTTCATCGATAAAGTCATGCAACAGACCATTTTTAAGTACTCGTACGTCTTTATTTTCTAACTCAACAATTGCATCATCAATTGATTTAATAATTTCTGTTGAGTTTGGTAAAGGTAAAACCAATGCTTTTAATTCATTCATACAAAATAAAATAGATCGTGGGAATACTTTGCTGTGCATCACAAATTCTATTACATCTGCACGCTGTACTCTAACGCCCATTTCTTGGCGATACATTTGATAAGCACTTAACGAACGCAATAAACTGATCCACTGAATATTATCAAACGGCTTCACTTCTTCTTCATTAGTAATTAACGTAGCAGAGCGAATATCTAAAATTCGCGATGTCATATCTGCGCGCTCTATAATCGAACCAAAGCGGATAAAAACATAGCCCTGATCATGATTAATTGTGGCATCTAACGCCCCAAATATTTGATGGGCTGAATCTATAATCTTTTTTAAATAATCAAAACGTCCGCGCTTTGTTATCCCTTCTTTTTGATTATCTTTTACATAATAATAAAGAGAGTTAATTTCTTCCCATACATCTCGAGGTATTACATCGCGGATTGTACGTGCGCTTTCTCGTGCCGAGGTAATAGAGTTTAAAATTGACGAGCTGTTATCACTACCAACAAGTAAATACCTTAATGCTTTTTGTTCAGTAAAATCAGTATGGTTTTCTGAATACGCTTTACGCACACCAATAATATCAATTAATGGCTCCCAGCCGGTACATACGCCTTTGGGTAAGTCCATCATCAGTAAATTGTTAACGTTGATTAAACGAGCTACATTTTCCGCACGCTCAATGTATCTAGATACCCAATATAAAGTTTCGCCTACTCTTGATAACATATTATTTAGCCTCTTCGTCAACAATCCAAGTATCTTTACTGCCACCACCTTGTGATGAATTAACCACCAAAGAGCCTTTAACCATAGCAACACGCGTTAATCCACCAGTGGTAACTTGCGTATCTTTACCTGATGATAAAATAAACGGTCTTAAATCGGTATGTCGACCATCTGGTTTATTACCATCAAATGTTGGTACTGTTGATAAATCTAATGTTGGTTGAGCTACCCAGTTTCGTGGGTCCGCTTTAATTTGAGCAATACACGCTTCTTGTTCTTTTTTAGTCGATTTAGGACCAATTAATAATCCATATCCGCCAGATTCATTTGCTGGTTTAACAACAAGCTTATCGATATTTTTAATCACATGGTCGCATTCTTTCGGGTCTAAACATTTGAACGTTGGGACATTAGCAAGTTTAGCTTCCTCGCCTAAGTAGTACTTAATCATCTCAGGTACATAGGCGTAAACTACTTTGTCATCAGCAACACCTGCGCCTGGTGCATTAACCAAAGCAACATTACCTTTAGACCAAGCACGCATTAATCCAGGAACGCCAAGTTGGGATTCTGGTAAAAAGGCTTCTGGGTCTAAAAACAAATCATCTATACGACGATAAATAACATCAACTCGTTGTAGCCCTGTGATTGTTCTCATGTATACACAGTCATCTTTTTCAACAACTAAATCGCGCCCTTCTACCAGTTCGCAACCCATTTCTTGGGCAAGGTAACAATGTTCAAAATAAGCGGAGTTAAATACCCCAGGAGTAAGTACCACAACTTCTGGTTTATCTTGTGGACGAGGCGACATTGCCGCTAGCATATCAAACAGTTGTGAAGGGTAATCATCAACAGGTAAAATCGATACTTGCTCAAATAATTCAGGGAATACACGCTTCATTACAGATCGATTTTCAAGCATATAAGATACACCCGAAGGAACACGCAGGTTATCCTCAAGCACATACATTGTACCGCTACCATCGCGTACTAAATCTGAGCCACAAATATGCGCCCATATTTTATTTGGCGGGTTTATTCCCACGCATTGCTGGCGAAAGTTAACTGATTTTTCTAGTAACCCTTTTGGAAAAACACCATCTTTTATTATTTTTTGGTCGTGGTATAAATCATCTATAAAAAGGTTAAGCGCTTCAACACGTTGCTTTAAACCAACCTCTACGCTTTGCCATTCTTTTTTACCAATAGTTCGAGGAATAATATCAAACGGCCAGGCTCTATCTATCATATTACCTTCGTTGTAAACCGTGAAAGTAATACCCATTTCTTTAATAGCTAAATCAGCAACCGCTCTGGCTTTTACTAATTCTTCTGCTGATAAATTAGCAAAAAATTGTGCTAATTGTGTTCCATGCGATCTAACGTTTCCTTGTGCATCAATTAATTCATCAAAGAAACCTTTTGTTTGGTACGCTTTCCAATCAATTTTCATACACTCTTTCACCTTATCCATCATCATATATGACGTAGTTAAACTGCTATTCCATTCGAATCATATCAACCGCTACATCAAGCAATTGACTACCGCCACCAAATACCACTCCTTTTAAAGGAGTTACGTCAGAAAAGTCTCGCCCTACGGCTAGAGTAATATGCTGATCGCGTGGTAAAACATTATTTGTTGGATCAAAATCAACCCAACCAAAGTTTGGCACAAATACCGCAAACCATGCATGAGTTGCATCTGCACCTTCTAGCTTTTCTTCGCCTTCTGGCGGCATGGTTTCTATGTACCCACTTACGTATCGACCTGCTAACCCTACGCTGCGTAAGCATGCAAGCGCAAAGTGTGCAAAGTCTTGGCAAACGCCCCTTTTTTGTGCAAAAACAGTGCTCAAAGGCGTGCTAATTGTTGTAAAACCAGGATCATAATGAAATTCATGAAAAATCCGTGCCATTAAATCTTTGCATGCAGAAATTATATTTTTGTGTGCATCAAACGAAATTAATGCGTATTCCTTAATTCCTTTATCTATTGGAATAAGCTGTGAAGGTAGTACAAATTCAGACGTTTTTAATAATTCCGCTGTATTTGGTTCAACCAATAAATCACGTACTTTTCGCCAAGCAATATCAACGCTCTCTAAATTACTATTAGCGCCGACTAACAGTTCTACCTCGCTGATCATCGTTACTTTAAGTTTTTTATGCTGTATTGCTATTTCAAACGCTGTTACCTGATTATTAAAATAATCAGTAAATGTTTGTAAGTAAGTCGGTGTAGGTTCAATTTCTACACGGCTACTGTGGCATATTTGCCCGCGATTCGTTTTTGGCGTTAATCGCGCTTGGTTTTGACACAAACTAACAAAGTCTGAATAGTTGTATGTAGTCGAGTGCTTTATTTTATATTTCACGATTGAGCTTGCTCAATATTAGTCCAGTTCAATTTATTTGCCGTTTGGGTATGAGAA
This sequence comes from Pseudoalteromonas sp. BSi20429, assembly GCF_000238895.1. NCBI lineage: Bacteria > Pseudomonadati > Pseudomonadota > Gammaproteobacteria > Alteromonadales > Pseudoalteromonadaceae > Pseudoalteromonas > Pseudoalteromonas sp. BSi20429. Next base: position 85,240 of record NZ_BADV01000075.1, read on the forward strand.
AAATACTGTAGTAATAATACATCACAAAATGTATCTAAGTTCATACGCGTATTATGGTTAAATTCGATTAACTGGTTACGTTGTCCATTTTCACTTTTTTGTAGGTAATCTTTCTCAGTTACATAACAACTTGTTTTAGAAAGTAAAATTGCTTTTTCGTGTGCCGCAATTACGCCTTGTCTGCGTTTTGTAGGTAAATGCTTACACAACTTATTAATTTCCTCTAACTGAAATAATAAAGAACGTGGGTATTCAGCATCTAAAAGTAATAGCTCAAGCCCTGTACCAATGGTTTGATACATTCTGTATCGGCGCTTATGCGTAACTAAACTAACTTGGCAACTTAGCACGGCTTCAAGTAAGCCAAGCTCTTCGGGCTCGTCTAACTCTTTGGTTAATAAAGCCGCACTTAATGATGTTATTTGTAAGCTACGCTCTACTCTTCTGCCCATTTCGAGTAAAAACCAGCCGTTACTATTTGGCATACAATCTGCAATCGAGCCATTAAAAGCCATAATTGAGCCTATAACTCTATCTAGGCTGCTTTGCATTGCACGCGTTGGAATATTAATATTTACATTTTTAAATACTTTAATTTGCTCATTAATATCATCAATTATTCGGCGGCTATCATGAGATAGTAATTCTTGAATTTGCACCGACGCATTTGCAATGTACTTTAATGTATTAATAATACTGCCAGCGCATTGCTCGTCTGCAAGGAGTTGAAAGGCAGTTTCTTTAGACAGATTTACATCAATTCCATCTAGTTTTAAATCAGGTTCTATATAGGGATAAACAATATATTGCGACCTAATGGCATTAGAAAGCCGTGCAACTATACTTTTTCGTATTGAATCTGGGTAAACAGAAAATTCGGTGTACTTGTCTATAAAAATACGCAATATACGTATGGTGTTTTCGCAGCGTTCTAAGTATCGACCCAACCAAAAAAGGTGCTCAGCCGTACGGCTCGAAATAACCCCTTCAAGTAGCGTTACATCCATTCTTTTTCTAATTGGCACCGGTGGATTATGCTCGCCTAAATCAACTCTATCGGCTGTATTTATCCATGTATCTTTGATCCAACCAGATATTCTCGGGTTGTTACTTTTTTCGTTCGAAAAACACAGTGCTGAAGGAAGTACTTCTACGCCATTTTCTGTGGTTAATGCATAACACCTAAACACCACTGGCTTGGAGATTAATTGTCCGTCATGCCAAAATGGTGCACTGCTGAAAGAAGGTTTTTCTTGGAAAAAGTAATTATCGGGTTCTTTACTAATAAGTAGCTTTATTTCTTGCTCGTCTAGCACTCCATCTAACTTGAGTGTAGGGTCTATAGCAGATAGTAGTTCGAGGTTATTCCAATCAACGGCTTGTGCTTCTTTTACACTTAAGTAATTTGGCTCACCTAACAACAGCGGTTGTTTTAAAATTTGCTGCGATAACTTTTCTAAGTTGCATTTTATTGAAGGTGACGAGAGCACACCGCTACCAAACGGGTTTAAAACCTTAACCGACCCTTGTCGTACCGATTGTAATAAGCCCGGAATACCATGAAGTGAATATTCAGTTTGCTCTAAAGAGTCAATACAACGATCAGAAACCCAGCGTAAAATGACATTAATTTTACCCAAGCCTTGTAACGATTTTAAACAAACGTCACCACCACGTACGGTTAAGTCGGCGCTTTGTACTAATGTGTAGCCAAAGTAGGTAGATAGGAATGCATGCTCGTTGTAGTTAGGGTCATCAATTCCTTGGGTTAGAATTACAATTCGTGGGTCATCCATGTAGTGGGTATATTCGTTAATACCCTCTTGGAATAGGTTTAAAAATTCTTTAATTTGCTGAACATTACATTCGGCAAATTCTTCAGCCATTACACGCCTTGCAATAATACGGCTTTTAATTAATAGCCCTAAGCCTAACGGGCACTGACAATGATCGCTTAATACTTTAAATTCGCCTGTTGGCGTGCGGTAAACATCTAATGCAGTAAAAAAAAGTGTTAATTCGTTACTAGGTAAGCTAAAACCTTCGCGTAAGTAATTAGGGTCTTGAAAAAGCTGCTTTGCAGGAATATGACCATCGACTAATAATGTTTGGTCACCGTAAATATCTTGCTGAATTTTATTTAATAAAAGGGTTCTTTGTTTTATTCCCTCTTCGAGCAATGCCCAATCAGCTTTAGATAACATAAATGGCAATGGGTCGAAGTGCCACTGCTTATTGCTTTCATTTTTAATATTGCCATTTTGTAGCAATTGGCTAATTTCTGTAGCGCGGCTACTAACATCATCTGCTGTTAGACTAGCTAAACGCTTAAATAAAGTATCCCAATGGTCTGGGTTTAAACCACTGTGGTTTGCTAGTTCATCATGTCCATGTGATTTATCAAGGTATAAAGACAACCACTCAGGCAATTCCGGCATCGCGTTATTGTTAATATACAAGCTGAAAGCGCTCCAATTTATAGTAAATAGCCGTGTTCATAATGATGCTTTAAAAATATTTAGTCATTCCACTTTAAATAATTTCAAAGTGGAATGACACAACTATCAATTATTATTTAAAGTTAGGCTGCCTGCGTAAATCCAAGGTATTTGGATAATCAGGATTACTACTTTCTTCATCAGGTACCACGTATTCACTTGCGCTTTGCGCCGATTGAAAACTATGCGTAACCGCCGATGGGCTCCAGCTTGGTTCTGCTGATGCAAGTAACGATGGTGTATGCCCATGCTCCCAAAATCTTGCAACCCTGCGCCCTTCAGCTTCAAATGCATTAACCGGTAGCGTTTCAGGATTACGACCCCCAGCATGGCTCACATGATATACAAAGCCTCCAACTGAACGACCTTCCCACGTATCGATTAAATCAAAAACTAATGGAGCATGTACGCCAATAGTTGGGTGAAGCGCTGTAGGTGGTTGCCAAGCTCGGTATCGTATACCCGCGACCATTTCATCTTTTGCTTTACCTTTAACCGGTTTAAGCGGCACTCTTCGACCATTACACGTTACAACATAGCGATCGCTCATTGTTCCTTGTACTTTTATTTGTACTCTTTCTAATGACGAATCTACATAGCGCGCCGTACCCGACGCACTTGCCTCTTCGCCTAGTACATGCCAAGGCTCGATTGCGGTTCTAAGCTCAAGTGTAACGTTATCAAGTTCTCGCGTTCCACATACCGGAAACCTAAATTCAAAAAATGGATTTAACCAACTTAACTGAAATTGAAAACCTGCTTGTTGTAAATCGCGGCTTACTTCAGCTAAATCGTTTTCTACATATTGTGGTAATAAAAACTTGTCGTGTAACTCTGTACCCCAACGTATTAATGGCTTGTGGTAAGGTTTTTTCCAAAACCAAGCAAGTAAAGTACGCAACAGTAGCATTTGCACTAAGCTCATTTGTGAATGTGGAGGCATTTCAAAGCCTCTAAATTCTACAATCCCTAAACGACCTGTGGCTGAGTCGGGTGAATAGAGCTTATCTATACAGAATTCTGCTCTGTGTGTATTACCCGTTAAATCCACTAATAAATTACGCAGTAACCTATCAACTAACCAAGGTTCAGGCACCTCACCTTCGGGCATATGCGAAAAGGCAATTTCTAGCTCGTATAAAACTTCATCACGGGCTTCATCCACTCGCGGCGCTTGGCTTGTAGGACCAATAAAAAGCCCCGAAAATAAATACGACAAACCAGGATGATGCTGCCAATAGGTAATAAAACTTCTTAAAATATCAGGTCTGCGTAAAAATGGGCTTTGCTCAGGTGTTTCGCCACCAAGCGTTACGTGGTTACCACCACCAGTACCAGTATGGCGACCATCTGCCATAAACTTATCGGTACCTAATCGGCATTCTTTTGCTAAACCATATAGCGTTGTAGTTCGACTGACTAATTGATCCCACGATGTTGAAGGATGAATATTTACTTCAATAACACCTGGATCTGGCGTTACAGCGTATTTTTCTACGCGGCTATCTTTAGGTGGGCTATAGCCTTCAATAACAAGCGGCATTTTAAGTTCTTTAGCCACACTCTCTATACTACTTATTAAACCCATGTAATGTTCAAAATGACTTGTTGGTGGCATAAATATATATAAACGCCCCTCTCTCACTTCCATTACAAGCGCAGTTTTAACCATTTCTTTACCAATAAAGCCCTTTTTAAGCTTTTTAGCTTTGGTAAAATTTTCTGGAATATCAAACGGGTCGCGGTCAATAATATTGCCGCTCCACTCAAGGCTGTCTAAAGGTAGGCGATAACCAAGTGGTGATTCACCCGGCAATAAAAAACAATGACCCCGTTTAAACTCCCACGTACACGACTGCCAACAGTTTTTACTATCGTTCCATTTTAAAGGTAAAACATAGCCAACAGGCTTTTCTATCCCTTTATCCATTTTGGCTAAAAAGCCTTTTCGGCTCATTGCATGGAGAAGTTCTGGTTGATCTGGTTTTATTTCGGTAGGTAATGAGGCTTCTTGCCACATGTGATATAAAATATCTTCATAAGCCGTAGTAAGTGCCTTGGTTTCAAGACCAAGTGAGTCACACAGTTTATCAGCAAACTTTTTAGTATCGGTATGATCAAATTTATAATCTTTATTAGGATCGGCTAATAGTGCAGCATCTTGCCATAAAGGCTCGCCGTCTTTGCGCCAATAGCACGCATATTGCCAACGTGGTAATGGCTCACCCGGATACCATTTACCTTGTCCGTAATGAGTAAAGCCACCTTTTGTGTATACTTTATTCATTTCTACAAATAAATTTTGAGCTAATATTCTTTTTTCTTTACCATCGGCATCAGTGTTCCACTGAGGATGTTCCATATCGTCAATAGAAATAAACGTAGGTTCGCCGCCCATGGTTAAATGTATGTTTTCTTCATTGTAAACATTATCAACGTGCTGACCTAAGCGATTAATTGCAGCCCACTGCGCCTCAGAATACGGCTTAGTAACACGTGGGTCTTCGTGTACACGCGTTACTTTATTATAAAAGCTAAACTCAGATTTACAGTCGTCTATACCGCCTGTTACCGGTGCTGCCGAGCTTGGCTCTGGCGTACACGCCAATGGAATATGACCTTCACCAGCAAATAAACCCGAGGTAGGATCAAGCCCTATCCAACCTGCACCCGGAATATACACCTCGGTCCATGCATGCAAATCGGTAAAGTCTTCTTCTGGACCGCTTGGGCCATCTAGTGATTTTTGATCTGAGGTTAGCTGTACTAGGTAACCCGATACAAATCGAGATGCCAACCCTAAATGACGAAACAATTGTACTAACAACCAAGCAGAATCACGACACGAACCTGTTTTTTTACTTATTGTTTCGTTTGCCGTTTGCACACCGGGTTCTAAACGAATGCCATAACCTACTAATTCATAAATAGCTTGATTAACAGCCACTAAAAAATCAACGCTTCTAAGCGGCTCTTTAGGATTTAAAGATTCAATTAATTCTTTAAATTTTGGACTGGCTTTACGTTTTTTTAAATAAGGAGTGAGTTCTGACTTTGAAATAGCATCGTAAACAAACGGGAAGTTTTCGGCGTAATCTTCTAAAAAGAAATCAAAAGGATTAATAACCGTTAGTTCGGCGACCAAATCAACTGTAAAACTAAATTCGGTAGTTGGCTTGTTAAACACCACCCTCGCTTGGTAATTACCAAAAGGGTCTTGTTGCCAATTTATATAGTGATCTTCTGGAACTATTTTTAAAGAATAACTTTTAATTTTTGTACGGCTATGTGGCGCTGGACGTAATCGGAATATATGCGGCCCCATATTAACTGACCGATCGTATTTATACTGAGTATGGTGCGAAATCCCAACTGTAATTGTCATCTATTAATTCCCCTTTAATAATGTATGGCCACAATATAACGCTGAAAATATTATTTGGACTAAATTCACTTGTGCAATTTTTATACCAAAAGACTTGCTTAAGTAGTACTGTTCATCCACTCGCGGCTCTTGCACAAAGCAACGTTATGCATAGAGGTTTTGACCTAATTAATAGGAAAAACACACCAATTCAATAAATAGTAAACTTAGTGTAATTTAAACCATCAATTTTAGATTTTTTAATGGTGCAGAAAATGCACCAAAATAGTGCTTTGAAATAACTTACAATTAAAGCTAATTAATTTAAAATATTGAAATAAAACAAATAAAGTTAATTTTTTAAAAGACTTACTCCGTTATTTATAACGCTAAACGGTTATAATTAAAAGTATTTATTTAGAGTTTAAAAATCATTAAAAATAATCATTAAATAGTAAGAAATAGTTCACAATAAAGCTGCTGTTAAAGTAAGTAACGGTGCTATACTAGATCGATTTTTAACCGCTTACGTTACAGTAAAACTAACAATCTCGATGACATAAAACAAGCAACTTTTAATACATAGATGCTTACTTTAAAGATTAGTTTTGCAGTGGTGTGTTTTAATTTCAAACAAAACAGAACACGTCCAATTTGAAAAACCAGCACACCTCACTAACCTGTTAATTTTTCATTATCATCAATGCTAAAGGTAATGCAGCCCTGGCGTATTTTCAGATTTTTTAAATCAACCCAATCTACCTAATAGGATATTTTCTTATGCAAAAGCTAACAGATGTCGGTGAAAACTTAGTTAATGGTATAGCATCTCGTTATAACCTCAGTCACGATGCAGTAATTCACATGTTAGTTAGCGTTAATAACGGCGGTTGCTCAATGGCACAGTTTAATTGCCCAGAACTTGGTGGTTCTGGTCAATGGATGCGTGGCGGAATGACAATGGTTGGCGACATGTTTAACAACGGTTTAAAATCAACCGTTGATAACTTGTGCAACGAACTTGCTAATATATTGAGCAATAACCAAATATTTCCGGTTATTCCTGCAGGAACGCCTGGCAGCAATCAATGGTGGCCAGGTAATCTAGGCAGCCCATTTAGCAGTGGTGCGCAAAATAATATTCGCTACGCTATATTCCCTAATCGCTTAGCCGTTGAATTAAATGGACAAGTGAGCGTATACGACACGTTAGATCATAATATTGGTGGTGTAAGCCAACAGCAAGGCAATAATACCTCTCTTACATTTAACAGTCAGTGGGGGACAATTAATGTAAATACCCTGCCATTAATTTCAGGGCAAACGCCAACGCCTCCAGAACCTCAAAAAGATTTTACGCAGCAAGTAACGCAGCCGAATTTTGCATCGTTAACACCAAACCAAGTTGAAGCACCGGCTAATAATACTGTGGGGCAATACTCGGTAGACGAAACACTTCAAATTATTGAAAAGTTAGCACAACTTCGCGACTCAAATGCGTTGAGTGATGATGAATTTAATATTAAAAAGTCTGAACTTTTAAAAAGGATTTAACCACTATCCTCCAATAGCATAGCGCTAAGTAAAAGTGGTTTATACGGTCTCTTTTTTATTCGGTAACATATGAAAACATTTAAATGTAATTGCACAGATCAACTTATTTTATTTTTTGAAAGCAGCCATTGTTTGGCTTGCGGTAGAACCGTGGGTATTGATGATGAGTTCGACCAAGTTGAACCCTATGAAATTGATGAGCAATCGGGGTTATTTTACAAAGCAGAAGCGCCTGAAGTTTTTTATAAAAAATGTGATAACAACGCTCAGTATCACGTATGCAATGGTATGGTTAATTTAGACACATTTATACCTGTTGCCGATAAAGACGAAGTGCTGTGTTTTTCGTGCCGCTTTAATGAAACTGTGCCCGATTTAAGTATTATTGAACATATTCCATTATGGAAAAAAATGGAGACAGCAAAACGTCGCGCTTTGTATACATTAAAATCATTATCACTCCCTTTAAATACAACGATTCAAGAACCTGAAAGCGGATTAAGCTTCGATTTTATAGCAGACCGTAACGTAAGCGATCACTTTGTAAGCCCTATTATAGGTCAGGACGTTGTATTTACAGGGCACGATTGCGGGCATATCACTATAAACCTAGCCGAGGCAGACGACGTAGCACGCTCACAAGCTAAAATAGCAATGGGCGAGCGTTATCGTACTTTACTTGGTCATTTTCGCCATGAACTTGGTCATTATTATTTTGATCAACTAATTGCAAATTCACCAAAAAAACATACTTTATGTAAGCAATATTTTGGTGATGACGAATTAGATTACCAGCAAGCGCTCGATACTCACTACAAGCAAGGTGCGCCAGCTAACTGGCATGAAACCTTTATTAGTGAATACGCTACTATGCACCCTTATGAAGACTGGGCAGAAACATGGGCGCATTACATGCATATTATCGATACGCTAGAAACAGCCAAAAACTTTTCAATTACAGGCTCAACAACAGGTAATGAGTTTGAATTAGATGAAGCAGACGAGCTTCGATTGCCACAAAGTGCTTATTACTTTAATTCACAAACATCGATTGATGCTATTTTAGATACTTGGATGGAATTTTCGATTATTCTAAATTCACTAAATCGCAGCATGGGACTTGCCGATGCCTACCCATTTGTACTAACTCAAGCGGTGCGAACTAAGTTATCTTTCATCCATCATGCCATTCATAACAGGCTAAATTTAATGCCTGATTTGAGCATTGGAAAAGTGTAATAAAATAAGCTCAGTCCAAAAAACATTTTAATAAAGAGCCATTTATTCTTGCTATGACTTTTCATGCATAGGTAGGTGGCTTTTTTATGATGAGAAAAAAGCCGTAAAAATAGTATATCCCCTACTTTCTCGCTGAAGCTTTGTTAGCTTGTCACAGCGAGGTTATTCTTAAGTCGACTTATGATTTTTTCTTGGTAAATACTAACTGTAGAAAACTTTTGTATTGAAACAAATAAGTCAGTTAGTTTTTCGTTTGATATATCAGAGATATTAATCCCTTTGTATATAATAGGTGCATTATTTTGTCTGGTTAGATTATTCGACAGTAAAATATTCAATTTTACTGTACGTGCTAACTCTTCTTGATATAGAAAAAATTCTCTTAAATGTGTGCTAACAATATTGGCTGGTTTTGATCTGTCGATCATTAAAATTTCGTCAATTAGTCGATTTAACCTGCTGCGAGACTCTATTGCTTCGTCGAGAATATCTAACCAATTCAGCTTTGTATTTGATAGTAAAGATAAAAAATATACCGTACGTGCTTTATTGTAATTAATAAAACCAGGCCACATAACATCTTCGCTAGATACTTTAAGTGCTTTATCGAACTGCTCAGCGGCAGATTTAAGATACATACTTACTTCTTCAAGTATTGATGGCTCTATGGTATTAATATTTTTTTGAGCCAGCTCTAAACCATCAATCGACAAAATATCTACAGAGTTCATATTTAGCGACTCTCGTAATAAATGCATGCCTTTTTTGTTGTAATACAAACCTAGGTAATTATGGTAAATGGTTTTTGTCACTGGATTACGAAGAATTGGACCTCTCACATGAAGTAAGTCTGCATGAATATTAAAATTATCATCAGCTACAAAACTTTGGTAAGAAACAACAGCTTTAAATAGCTTTATTGTTTCAGTTATTTGAATTGAATTACCTTTACTCACCGAGTGCAATATTTCACAGCGCCTATCAACTTCTGACAAAATTGTATCCATACGCTTTTTATAAAGTACTTTGTTAGTTTCTGATGCATTAAAAACAGCTGGAAATAAAACAATTAGGTCGATTATATATTGCAGGGTATCGGCAAAAAGAACGGCGGTTTCTGACTCTTTTTTTAATTTATGCTCAATAGAGTCAAAAATTTCTTTCTCTAATGTATTTTCATCTTGGGACTTAAACTGATTAATTAACTCTGGAAGTGAGGTTACGTAATTTTCATTATCTAAAATGTTACCTTCCATTTTGCTAATATTATTTACACTATCAATTGATGTATATGTTCTAACAGTAATAAATAAAGCTAATACGGCTATACAAAAGCTTACTGTTGATATGGTAAAGCTTAGTAAATCTTTACCTTCTTTTAAATCATATACCCATACAGCAAGAAAAGCTGAAAGTAGAACAAGTAATAATATTGTAAAATATAACATTTTTGATGTGCGCATATGTCTTCCAAACTTGGGTCGAGCTAACAATCTAATATTGCTGATTTATAACACGAAAAACGCAGACTTCACACGCAAACTGAGAGCTATATAACCTCTGTAGAGCACAAGTAATGAAATATCTGCATCACTTTTCCCATTTACCCAGCGCTTGTTTGTCGCTTTGTTTAAACTCAACCCAATTTGATGAGTCTTTAAAGTGCTCTTTCTTCCAAAACGTGGCGTGGTTTTTTAAATAATCCATTATAAATTGTGCGCCTTCGAACGCGGCTTGGCGATGGCGGCAAGTTACGCCTACAAATACAATTTGCTCGCCAAGTGCTAAGTAACCAACGCGGTGAATAATGCATATTCTCGCTAGTTGCCAGCGAGTTTGTGCTTGCTCTGCAATAGATTGAAGGAGTTGCTCGGTCATACCAGGGTAGTGTTCAAGCTCAAGTGCAGTAACGTTATCGCCACTGCTGAACTCTCTTACCAAACCTGTAAAGGTGACAACGGCGCCATCGCTTTTATTATTACTACAAAGCGTATTGTGCTCGTCACCTACATTAAAATCATCGGTTTGTACTTGAATATGTATGCTCATTAGCCACCTGTAACCGGCGGAAAAAAGGCAAGCTCATCCCCTGCTTTCACTATTTCGTCGCTTGATGACATAGTTTGATTAAGCGCTGCAAGTAGCTCACGCTCCTCCAGCCACGGTTGCCAATGCGGGTATTGGCTAACTAATCTTAATTTAAGCTCTGAAATAGTAAGCGGCTGCGTAATCTCAAGGCTTAATTTACTGCACTTTAACCGCTCTTTTAGTTGCCCAAAAAACAACAACTCTACTTTTTGGGCGCTAGATATTGCATCGTTTGGATTAATCTCGCTGCCAACTGCCATTTTTGCCCCCAGCTTTTTGAGTAACGCGCATGCCGCTAATTTCCATTAGTGGGTCGGCTGCTTTACACATATCAAACAAAGTAAGGCTAGCCACAGATACCGCTGTTAACGCTTCCATTTCTACGCCAGTTTTACCGGCAAGTTTGCAGTAGCTGGTTATTTTAATTTGGCTGTTTGCTTCATCAAGTTCAAAATCAACAGCTACTTTAGTAAGTGCAAGCGGATGACAAAGCGGGATTAAATCAGCGCACTTTTTAGCGCCTTGAATACCCGCAATACGTGCCACGCCTAACACATCGCCCTTTTTGTTTTGATTAAGCATTACTTGTTCAAAGGCAAGCTTGCTCATGCTAATAAAGGCTTCAGCTGAGGCATCGCGCAGGGTTACGTCTTTGAGCGATACATCAACCATATTAGCTTGGCCGTTTTCGTCTACGTGGCTTAGCATACTATTGCTCACGCGATTCACACTTTTTACCAATGGTAATGTGCGGTACAAAGTTACACGGTTTATGCATTGAGTTAAGTTGATCTTTTATAATGCCTGTCCACGCTGTTTTACATGCGCCTGTAGAGCCTGGCATACAAAAAATAACGGTGTTGTTAGCAAGTCCTGCAAGTGCACGAGATTGAATAGTTGAGTTACCAATTTCACCGTACGATATATGTCTAAATAGCTCACCAAAGCCGTCTACGCTTTTATCAAACAGCGGCGCAAATGCCTCAGGTGTTGAATCACGTTCGGTAAATCCTGTACCACCAGTCACTAAAATAGCGTGAATGGTGTCGTCGGCTATCCACTGCGATGCAATAGCGCGCATTTGGTAAACATCATCTTTTACAATTTCTTTATCCGCTAAGTGATGACCCGCCTCAGTTAGCGCTTTAATTAAGTAATGACCAGAAGTATCGGTAATCGCATCGCGCGTGTCGCTTACTGTAAGTACGGCAATGTTTAAAGGTATTTGTGTATCGCTTGTGTGGCTCATAATGTTCTTCTCAATTGGTTAATGCTTAGGTCAAAATGCTCATTTACAGCTTTAAATTGCGCCGGTGTATTGGTGTTTATTAATGCATGCGCTTTATTACATAAAAGCGTTTGCACACCAATGCTTTGGGTAAACTGTTTTATTGATTTATGACTGTTTGCGTTTGTGAGTATGTGTTTTAAATGATTTTTTACACTGCTTGTATTACGAATATACAGCGGTAGCGGTTCATTTTCAAAGTGCCAAGCATGTATTTGTGACTGATTTAATTGATTGCTCACACTTTGTACGTTATTTGACTGAGAAGCCAGCACTATTGTGCTTAACAAACTACTTGTGAGTAGTGGCATATCTACCGCAGTAATAAGTAAATCGTGCTCGGTGGCTATTAATGTTGAGTAAATTCCGCCAAGGGGTCCACTATTTGGGTATATATCTTTAACGTACTTTTCTGAGGGATAATCGCTCGGCGAATAATGGCTCGATGACTTGACTGGATTTGTAACGTTGCGGCTTATTAGTATATTTTTAGCGCCTGCCTCTTTTAATAAATCACACGCATTGTGCAATAGCGTTTTATTTTTTAAAACTAAATCGGCTTTGTCTGTGCCCATTCTTGATGACTTACCACCAGCAAGTACAACGCCTGTAAAATCTCGCTTAACTTTTATATTAGCTTTTATATGAGTATTCACATCAGCTCCCATATTAGCCGCCTAACATGGCTAAGTGAGTTGTCGCACCTGTTAGACGCTTATCTAGCTCATGGCTTATTTCTTTATTGCCCATAGCAGCTTGAATTGCCTTTACGGTCGCTGCAGTATCGTCCTCGTTTAGCAGTTCGCGTAAATCTATACCTTGTTCGGCAAACAAGCATAAGTGTAATTTACCCAGCGCCGACACCCTTAAGCGATTACAACTTTTACAAAAGTCTTTACTGTACGGCATTATTAAACCAATACGACCATCGTAATCAGGATGACAAAATTCCTCAGCGGGTCCATTTAATTTCCCTCTAACGACTTGTAACCAGCCTTGGTCGAGTAATTGGGCTTTAACCGTTTGCCCACTTAAGTGGTTTTCTTCAAAAAAGGTTGCGCCGTCACCGGTTTCCATTAATTCTATAAAGCGCACTGTAACTTTGTGGTGTTTTACCCACGCTAAAAAATCCTTTAATTGGTTTTTATTAAACTGCTTGGCAAGCACTGCATTTATTTTTATGTCTTTTATGCCCAGCTCTACCGCGCGCTCAATCCCTTTTAAAATAAGGTTAAGTTTGTCGTGCCCTGTTATGAGTTTAAACATACTCGGATTTAAACTATCAATACTGACATTAAGCGCATCAAGCCCTGCTTCAGCAAATTCATCAATCTTCTTTAATAAATTAAATCCGTTGGTAGTAATGGCTACTTTTTCTATGCCGCGCGTGTTTTTACAGAGTTTTATAATATCGGTTACGTCGTTTCGTAAGCATGGTTCGCCACCTGTAATACGCACTTTTTTAGTACCTAGTTCTGCAAACGCATTTACCAACGTGCTAATTTCATTTTTATTTAAAAAATTACGCGGCGTATCGCACTGATACCCGTTTGGTAAACAATAACTACAACTAAAATTACATACATCGGTTATTGAGAGACGCAAATAGTTAAACTGCCGACCAAATTGATCATTAAGCATATGCTTCCTTTTTTCTTTACATTACAACCGCAACATCAATGCTGCTAGAACCTGCTTTGTAATGTTGTTTTATTAATTGGCTTAATTGTGTTTTACACGAACCGCAATTCGTTCCACATTTAAGTTCAGACCCCAATTGCTCGACTGTGTTTGCACCGTTTTTAATGGCGTTTATAATTGGCTGCTCTCTTACTTTAAAGCAGCTACAAACTTGTGCACCTTGGGTAAATTCTTCATCGGGAGTTGCATAAAGCAAAGACTGTAACTGTGTAAAAGTCAGTAATGGCTCTGCAAATAAATGGTTTATCCACTCAAGTGATATTTCTTTTTGCTCGTTAGAAATAACACCAACAAACGCTAATTGATCGTTTTGGATACACTGCACATGCATGGCTTTTGCCGTATTCATAGCCGACCACTGCCCTTGTAAACCGATTAAGGTTTGGCAGTAATACAGTAAATCACTTTGTGGTTCATTAAGCGCCAATTGGTAATTAAAGCAATTACTTGCATTAACTTTGAGCCAAAAATCGCTGTCTATAACAAGTTCATTTTTAGCAAACAGCTGCATATATTGCACAAAGGGTGCTTTAACTATATTAACAGCGCCGTGTTTGCACTCAGCCTGACCAGATATCGGATCAACTACCGATTGATACAGCCCACTTACTGTAGCGGATGATGCAAATTGCTTGTTCCAATGAATAGGCATAAAGCATTCACCTTTTCGCACGGCATCGGTTACTTTTGCATGCGCGGTAACCTGCCCTGTTTGGGCAATTGCACTTATTAAATCGTTTTGTTTAATTGCTAATTTATTGGCATCAAGCGGATTAATTTCAATGTACGGGCGTGTAATATGCGATGAAAGCGCAGTGCTTTTACCGGTGCGACTCATGGTATGCCATTGGTCGCGTATACGCCCTGAGTTCATTACAAACGGATAATCGCTTGATGTTTTTTGCACCGGTAATTGCGGCGTTATAGGTATAAAGCGCGCTTTTTTATCAGCGGTGCTAAATTGGTTATTTGTAAAAACCTGACCATTTTTATAAGGCTGATTTTTAACAACAGGCCACATAATGGGTTTTAAATTATCATACTGATTTTGTGTGAGCCCAACTAAACCAGAGAGATTTAATAATCGGCTGCCGTTATTTTCAAAGTCGGTTAATTGTGCCCATTCTTCAAAAATGCCACTTGGGTCTGTAAAGTCAAACCCTTCAAAGCCCATTTTTTTAGCAACACTGCACATAATTTGCCAATCGTTTTTAGCTCCCGAATAAGGCGCTACTAACGGGCGCTGCCTTGATATTCTGCGCTCTGAGTTAGTTACTGTGCCGTTTTTTTCACCCCATCCGGTTGATGGAAAAGCAACATCGGAAAATTTTAACGTATCACTTTTTGCAATACAGTCGGATACAACCACCAGCTCGCAGGTCTCTAATGCCTTTTTAATAGCGGCGTTATTGGGCAAGCTCACCATTGGGTTTGTTGCCATTATCCACACTGCTTTTATTTTGCCTGCGGCTATTTCATCAAACATATCGATGGCATTGCTGCCTGCTTTTTTAGCGATCGTTGGCGAGAGCCAAAAACGTTGTACAAGTGATTGATGCGCTTCGTTTTCAATATCTAAATGTGCCGCTAACTGATTAGCCAAACCACCTACTTCGCGCCCGCCCATCGCATTGGGTTGCCCAGTAATCGAAAACGGACCACTGCCTGGCTTAAGTAATTTACCTGAGGCTAAATGCGCATTAATAATAGCGTTGCATTTATCTACACCCGAGCTTGACTGATTTATACCCATTGAATAAAAGCTAATCGCACTTGGGCTTTTAGCAAATAGCGCATAAAACTCAGTTACTTGCTCAATTGCTATATCGCAAAAGTCGCTAACGGCCTCACAGCTCCACTTTTGTGCCTCTTGCAATGCGCTTTCAAAGCCGTTTGTGTGCTGAGCAATAAATTGCGTGTCGAGGTGGTTATACTCATTTAAATAATTAAGTAAGCCGTTATAAAGTGCGGCGTCACTGCCTGGTTTTATATTTAAAAATGTGTCGGCAAGCTCAGCTGTGTCGGTTTTACGCGGATCAATAACCACTAGTTTCATATTGGGGTTAAGCTGCTTTGCACGCTCCATTCGCTGATACAAAACCGGATGAGTCCACGCTGCATTAGAGCCAATTAAAATAAGTAACTCAGTTTGCTCTAAATCCTCGTAGGTACACGGCACTACGTCTTCACCAAAAGCGCGTTTATAACCTGCCACAGCAGACGACATACACAGGCGCGAATTTGTATCAATATTGCCTGAGCCTATGTAGCCTTTCATTAATTTATTCGCGATGTAGTAATCTTCAGTAAGTAACTGCCCCGATACATAAAAAGCCACCGCATCAGGTCCGTGCTTTTGTATTATGTCGTTAAATTTCTTGGCAACATGGTCGGTGGCTTCATCCCACGTAACAGCTTGATTATTAATAAGAGGCGACGTTAAGCGATTATCACTGCCTGTGGTGTCGAGCAAATGCGTGCCTTTTACACATAAACGACCAAAGTTTGCGGGGTGCTCACGCATGCCTTCAAGCTTGGTTGGCACATTATTAAAAAGTGAAATATCAACCCCACACCCTACACCACAGTAAGCACATGTTGTTTGTTTTAAACTCGTTTTATTTATAGTTGGTGACGTATTTGCGGTTGCCATACTGCTCTCTTTTAATGTGCTTTAATTTATGCGGGCTGTTTTACAGGCTCATTAAGCGTAACTACGTTAACAGTGTTACTTGCTTTAGCGAGTGCGCTGCTTATTACGTTTTGAACGAGTTTTTCACAACCTCCACAGCCTGTACTGGCTTTGGTGCTTTGCTGCACACTTGCCAAATCTATGCAGCCGTTAGCGACTGTTTGTTCAATGGTGTGTTTAGTTACTTTATGACAAGCGCAAATAATAGCGTCATCAGGCAAGTCGTCGGCGCTTAGCTCTGCTATTTCGCCAGCAAGGGGCATAATGAGCGCTTCGGGCGCAGTGGTAAGTTCAATGTCGTTTAAATGATATTGTAGTAAATTATCGTAATCGCTGGTATCGCCAACAAGTACTGCGCCAATCAGCTTATTACTTTGTGAATTAGTGACTACTTTTTTATAAATGCCATTGGGTTGATCTTCAAAATAATAGCTTATTGCACCTTCACTGCGTGCATGTGCATCGCCAATAGAGCCTACTTCAACACCCATTAATTTAAGCTTTGTGCTCATATCGGCACCGCTAAATTCATCGGCTTTATTGTCTAAGCCAGTACTTTGCAAAGTACCTTGCTGGGTCTGTTGTAAAATATGCCCAACTGCTATTTTAGCCATAGCGTAACCGGGTGCCACTAAGCCAAAAATAAAATTATTCCACAGTGCACATTCGCCAATAGCGTATATGTTTTTGTCGCTCGTTTGGCAGTGGTTATTAATTACAATACCGCCGCGCTCACCTAACTCTAAATTAAACTCGCGGGCTAAATTATCATAAGGGCGAATACCCGCCGAAAATACAATCATGTCGGTTTCAAGGGTTTTACCACCTTTAAAACACATTTTGTAACGGCAACTTTCACCTTCTACTATTTCCTCAGTTGCTACCGATGTATGCACAGTAACGCCTAAATCTGTAATTTTGTTTTTTAGTAACCGACCGCCCCCCGCATCAACTTGTACGCCCATAAGTTGCGGTGCAAATTCTATTACGTGAGTCTGTAAACCCAATTGCTTTAATGCGTTTGCAGCCTCAAGACCCAGTAAACCGCCACCAATTACCACGCCTACTTTACTACCGTGGGCTGAGTTTTTTATTGCGTGTAAATCGTTAATGGTCCGATAAACAAGGCAATGCTCACGATCTTTACCCGGTATAGGAGGTACAAATGGAAATGAACCTGTAGCAAGCACAAGCTTGTCGTATTCAAACGACTCCCCTTTAGCGGTCGTTACAGTTTGCGCATCACGATTTATGTCAACCACTTTAGAATGAGTATGAAAGCGTACTTGCCAATCGTCATAGGTTTTATTGCATGTAAGTGCGAGGTCGTCTGCGGTTTTACCTTTAAAAAAAGACGATAATTGCACGCGGTCATACGCTAAACGGTCTTCACCGCTTAATACCGTAATTTCAAATTGCTCATCAGCTTGATTTTGAGAAACCAGCTGCTGCACAAAATGGTGCCCCACCATTCCGTTTCCTACTACTACAACACGCTGCTTACTTAGCATTTACTCACCTTAAAATGATATCTACTTTAGTAATTGACTAAAATTGAAATCGAATGATTTGTTATAGGATTGTTATAGCAATATGTAAGCCAAATATATAAGCATTTAAAATCAGTAAGTTGCCTACATTGGTGCAGAAGTAAAAAGCATAAAGCCCCACAAGATGGTGCAATTGCACCATCTTGTGTCGCTATAAATTACAAGAGGATATTAGAAGATAAAGAGGATTAAAATTTAGCGCTCATCCATACCCACAATTTTTGAGTATCGACTTTATTAGCAGCGGTATCGCCCGCTGAGTAATCAGCATATTTAACACCCACTGCGTATTGTTTATTAATAGGTTTAACGTATTGTACGTTTAGTTCAGTACCTAAATCGTCAACCCCATTTGATTGCTCATTAGCATCAAAACTGTGATAAGCCACCAGCCATTTTCCGTCAAACGCTTTACCATTTAAGCTTATGTAAGTGTCGTCCAAGCCTTGAGTGGGTGTATTTAAAAACGTATCTGCCCAACCATTAAATTTATGTAACGTGGCAAGTGGTGTTGCAAACCCGTAATCGCCATTGTCAGAGCCTAGTGACTCTATGCCGACTTTTAATGTTACTGTTTTTATACCCAAACCATTTAAATCAACAGCGCCTTCAAGTGCATAGTAATCGGCATCAAAATCACTCACGCTTGTTGACGCAGACTGCGTTGCATACTCCGCTTTGTAATAAAATTTTATGTCGTTTAGGGTTTTATTACCGTTAAAAGAGACGCCATAAGTGTCTAAACTGTCGTCTTGTAGTGCATCGTCACTTAATAAGTAACTGTATAAAACCACTTTACCGTAGTCTGTTTTAAAGCTTGCATTAATAAGATGATCGGACGATTTAATGTCTTTATCGTCAGCAAATATGCGGTTACGCTTATTTAAATAACTGTATTGTAAATCTATGTTATTAAATGCGTAATTAATGGTTGCTGCATCAAAGGTTTGTCTATCTTGGCGCCAACCTACGTGCCCAACAAAACGCTGCCCATCAAGGGCTATTACTTGGCGCCCTACTTTTAGCGATAAACCATCGCGGGTATATTTAACAAAACCTTGGTCAATTTCAGTGTTTTCTGGGTCTGCAATAACAGAATAATTAGTATTTTTCCCCACCGTATTGTTGTAATCATCTACGCCCAATAGGCTGCGAATGTCTTCTACTTCAATAAGGGCTGAAAAACCATTAACCTCATCTGTTTGATGCGTTAAGCGGGTTCTAAGTGTTAAGCCACTTGCATCTTTTAGAGCATTGTTTTGATCAACGCTTTCAAAACGCAGTCTAAAATCAAGATCAGTTTGCGAAGCTTGGCTTATTGAAGGCGCAGTGAAGCAACCCAGTATAAAAATAATAGGTAAGTTGTTCTTATAGTTAAGCATTTTGGTTCTCTAAGTTTTAATTATTAATACACATACCAAAGCAATAAATAAACACAGCGAAATACATTTCCACACCATAACTGGATCGCGTTTCATTATTGAACTTTTATTAGCGGTACTTTCTAAATAAGGATTAGGTTTGTTGATATCGTTTATAAACTCAGAAAAAGCTTGGTATCTGAGCTCTGGTTTAGGGGCAAGCGCTTTCATAAGGGCTTGATCTAACCAAAACGGAATATCGGCTCTGTATTTACGAATACTTGTGTAGTGCCAATGGCTGTAATCTTTTGGCGCTACGTGGTTAAGTGGCAGTGGTTTGTAAGGTAATTTTGAGCACAATAACTCGTATGCAATAACGCCAAGTGAAAACAAATCACTTTTAAAATCGGCGTGCATAGTAATCAGTGTTTCGGGTGCGGTGTAATCGGCTGTGCCTTGCGGGCAATCATCCGCAATTTGTTTAACCGACTCGTCCATAGCTGCAACACTTACTGTGCCGTAATCTATTAGCGTTACTTTTCCGTGCGCATCTATCATTACATTATCGAGTTTTAAATCGCGATGTACCATATCGAGTCGTTGAAACGCCCTTAGTGCATGTACTATTTGTTCAATAATACTGCGTACTTGAGTTATTTCTGGGTGCGGCACGTCGTGCTTCCAATCACTGAGTGTTTGCCCGTCCATGTACTCACAAATATGATACAAAAAACGACTTTGCGATTGCGTACTCAGTACTTTCATCACGTTTAAATGGTTTATACGTTGCCCTACCCAACCTTCTCTTATAAAGCCTTGAAGGTAGTGCACATCGTCTTCAAAATTAACCGAAGGTGCTTTTAAAACCACTGGCGGTATATCGGGCGCTTGTTGCACTAAATAAATATGCGAGCGACTACTGGCATGCAATTTACGAATAACCGTGTAGTCATCAATTTTTTGTCCAACATTAAGCGCAGGTGGAATTTTTCGTCGTGTTAGCGAATGATAAAGCTCATCTAACTTTTGCTCGGCAATATTTTCTACTTTTACAAGCAAACAACTTACGTTGTCGTCACTACCTCGCGCTAATGCAAGTTCGGTAATTGCTTTAGCTGCATTTTCTAAATTAGTGTGATCTAAATTAACGTGTTCATTAATTAATTTAGCTATATCGCTGTTTGGGAGCACATCGTGTACGCCATCACAGGTTAATATATAAATATCGTCTGCTTTTAGGTCAACTTCGTAAACATCTATTTCTTGATGAAGTTGTGCGCCAAGTGCACGCGTTAGCGTATCGTTTACTTTGTGATCCCGTGTTATTGCCTCTATTTTATTTTCTCGCAAGCAAGTAATACGCGTATCACCTAAGTGAAATATATAACCCGTTGCCGACTTTAAAATAAGTGCTGTAAAAGTCGTCATCCAATCGGCTTGGCGCTGACCAAGGTGATTGTAATTAACTGATTGCGAATAAAGCCACTGATTTAAACTTGCTAACACCTTCGACACTGACTTTTTAACCGCCCAACTTTCGGGGGTATTTAAATACTCATTTATAAAATGAGTAACCGAAAGTTGAGACGCTTGTTTCGCATTTTTTGCTGATGAACACCCATCGGCTAAGCAGGCTATAACGCCTTTAGACTCTTTTTCTTGCGCTTTGGTATTAAGAGCAGCAAACGCATCTTGGTTTTCTGCTTTTAACCCTTTAGCGCTGTGGCCGCCAAATGAAACGTTGAGTTCATTTTTTAACGCTTTAGCGTGGTGTGTTTCATCAAACATAGTCAATAATGCCTTAAGTCACTGAAATAAGTTCAACGGTGCCGTCTTCATTTACTTCGGTAATGTGTCCGTCTGGTTCTTTCATAAAAAACAGTGCGCCTAAGCCAAGTAATGCACTACCCGCAATAATGAAAAAGAAGGTTTGATAATCAACAAGTGATAATGCCGTTAAGTACACTACTGCACCAACATTACCGTAAGCACCTGTCATTCCAGCTATTTGCCCAGTTAAACGACGCTTAATTAGTGGTACTGCGGCAAATACAGCGCCTTCACCAGCTTGCACAAAGAACGAACATGCCATAGCTGCAACAACTGCAAGCCATAAAGGCCACGATGCATCAACTAAGCCCATTACAAAATAACCAACAGCAAGACCCATCGTAAGTACAATAAGTGTTATACGACGACCTAATTTATCTGAAATCCAACCGCCACCAGGGCGAGATGCTAAGTTCATAAATGCGTAAGCAGAGGCTAAAATACCCGCGTACACCATATCAAGCGCAAACACATCCATAAAAAACAGCGGTAACATAGAGACAACCGCAAGCTCAGAACCAAAAGTTGTAAAATATAAAATATTTAAAACAGCCACTTGCTTAAACTCATAACGATGCGACTCGGGTACAGGCTCTTTAAAAATATGACCATTTACGTCAAAGGTTTTATACACTTCGTAAATATAAAGTAGGACTAAAAAAGCATACACAGCAAGTACAAAATTAGCCGAAATTAGGTTAGCACCGGTTGGCGAAAGCTTCCAAGTAAGTAATGCTAATGCGCCGTACATAGGAATTTTCATAATAAGCAGTAATACAAAGTCGCCTTTACTGGTAACTTCCATTGCGCCTACTTTTTTAGGTTTAAAGTATGTACCGCCTTTTGGCGTATCGGTTACATTTAAGTACCAAATAACACCAAATATAACGCTTAATACACCGGTTAAACCTACTGCATAACGCCAGCCATCTTCGCCGCCAAACATTAGTGCAATAATTGGCAATAACATAGCCGCTGCTGCTGAACCAAAGTTACCCCAACCGCCATAAATACCTTCCGCTATACCCAACTCATTAGCAGGAAACCATTCACTCACCATTCGAATGCCCACAACAAAGCCAGCACCAATAAAGCCTAAAGCAAAACGCGCTATTGCGGCTTGCTCAAATGTGGTTGCCATAGCAAACATAAAACATGGAATACTACAGCTAATAAGTAGTGCCGCATAAACAATACGGGGACCAAATTTATCGGTTAGCATACCCACCACAACACGCGCTGGAATAGTTAACGCTACATTTAAAATTAGTAATGTTTTAACTTGTGCCATGGTGATCCCAAGTGAACCCGCTATGGCACCTAATAAAGGAGCATGGTTAAACCATACAAAAAATGACACAAAAAAGACCATCCAACTTAGATGCAATACTTTCATTTTTCCGCTAAACGATATTAGGTTAAACCCTGAACTCGGTTGCATGTTTATTTTCCTCGTAAACGTATTATTGTTTTATTAATGCCCCACCCTTTTATATGAGTAGCAGCCCAATGTTTGTTAAATTTAAGTTAACCCGATATAGCAATTACTGAGCCACTAATTAAAAGCCATAAATTTCATATGGTTACATGCAACAGTTGTTTTTATACGTTATAGTTGCACTATATGAGTGAAGGGCTCTGGGTTGTTAGAGTGCAAATAAAAAGCGTTACTACTTGCTCTTGGATTTAACAACTTGGTATTGTTCAAAAAAAGGTTGAGATTTTGAAAATGCAAAAAACACCGCTAACTTACCAGCAGCAACTGCGCTATTCTCGGCACATTATGCTGCCGCAGCTTGATATAGACGGACAAGAGCAACTATGGCAATCGCATGCTTTAATTATTGGTGTGGGTGGGCTTGGGTGTGCGGTAGGTCAATACTTAGCGGCATCTGGCGTTGGGACGCTTACCTTAGTTGATAACGATGAAATAGACGTGACCAACCTGCAAAGACAAATACTGTATAAAGAAAGTGATATTGGTAGCTCAAAATGCAGTGCTGCTAAAAAACAGCTTAACGCGCTTAATAGTGAAATAGACATAAACACTATTGAGGCATTTTTTGATGTAAGTACCTCTACAGAACAATTATTTAATAACATTGATATAGTGATTGATTGCTCAGATAACCTAGCAACGCGCAATGCACTTAATAGCGCCTGTTTTAAGGCTAAAGTTCCGCTAGTGTCAGGCTCTGCAATACGTATGGAAGGACAAGTCGCGTGTTTTACTATGGATGAAAACAGCCATTGTTATGGTTGTTTATCGCAATTTTTTAGTGAACAAACACAAAGCTGCTCTGAATCCGGCGTACTTTCCCCTATTGTGGGGCTAATAGGCAGCATTCAGGCTACTGAAGCGCTAAAAATGCTTGCTGGTTTGCCAAGTGGTTTAAGCGAGCACTTATTGCTGGTGGATGGTTTAAGCATGGAGTTTAATCGTTTTAAAATAGCTAAAAACAGTCAATGTGCGGTGTGCAGCATTTAGTTATTCTAGATTACTGATTGTTGTATAAAGCACATCGCCCACTTTAAAGTCGTTTTTGTCCCACACTCGTCTTGATACCAAACAATACAATGTTTGCCCATCTACATTAAGCGTTAACTGCCACTTATTATTAATAAGCTCAGCCTGAGTTAATACCGACCTTAAAACATTGCTATGCGTTGTTTGCTCAGGCTTTAACGCACTAAACGACATTTGCTCACTTTCTATAATTAGCTTATTACTGCTATCTACAAGTGCAGGAAGCACAAAAAGCGGCTGCTCACTTTGCTGTAATTGTAGTTGATATAGCCCGTAGTCTTCATCAAATTTAACCACGTCGTAATTAATTAAGCTCAGCGGTGTTTGTCTATCGTTTGCATAAATAGCCTTTGCAACGTGTGCACTTGCACCTTGGTTTATCACCTTACCTTTATCAAGCTGAATAAGGGTATCGCAGCAAAATAGCAGCTCTTTTAATGAGTGACTTACTATTATAAATTTAATATTAAACTTAACTGCAAACTCGCTAAGTTTAGTGAGTGTTTTAAAACGCAATGACCAATCAAGCGCGCTAAAAGGCTCATCAAGCATTATAAATTTTTGACCGGCAAGCAAAGTGCGCGCAAATACTACACGTTGGCGTTCGCCACCCGATAAGCTTTGTACATCACGGTTTAGTAAGTCTTGTAATTCAAGTGTTTTAACAACGTATTCTAGCGTTAAGCTTGTTTGCTTATTCCCGCAGTGTTTTTGTGTAAACGCTAAATTACCTGCCACATCTAAATGAGGAAACAACGGGCACGATTGCAACTGAAGCGTAATACCGCGTTTATCGCTTGGCAACTCATGCACTGGCTGATTGTTTACATAAACACTTTTTGCAGGCTCTAAACCGCTAATACAACGCAGTAATGTTGACTTACCCGAACCGGAAGGTCCGTAAACACCCAATACATTAAACGACTCAAGCTCAAGGTTTATATCTAAATCAAAATTATTGAGTGCTTTAAAAAGGCTTAACTTAATCATGTTATTGCTTAACCCCTACAATGCTTTTATTAAACTTAAATAACAGCACTAAACAGGCAAACGAAATAGCCAGTAAAATAAGTGAAAGCTGATGCGCCGCCGTATAATTTAACGATTCAACATGGTCATAAAGCGCAATAGACACCACCTGTGTTTGCCCCTGAATATTACCGCCAATCATTAATACCAAACCAAACTCACCCAATGTATGCGCAAAGCCTAAAGCAAATGCGCTACCAATACTGGGTTTTAAAAGCGGAATAATTAAATGCACAAAGCGTTTAAACGGGCTTAATCCAAGCGCAATGGCTGCTTCGTTATAGGTTTGATTAATATGCTTAAACCCAGCCACAAGCGGCTGCATTACAAAAGGCAGCGAATAAAAAAGCGAGCCAATAACCACGCCCTGAAAACTAAACGCCAGCTGTGTACCGGTTAGCCAAAACCAAAACAGCCCAAAAGCGTGATCAGGCGAAAATAAAACAAGTAAGTAAAACCCTAATAACGTAGGCGGCAGCACTAAAGGCATTGCAATTAATGCCTCTAAAAATGGTTTAAATTTACCGTTATAGCCAGCGAGCTTGTAAGCCACCGGAATACAAAAAACAAGAAGGAGTACTGCGGTTATAAAGGCAAGTTTTATAGTTAACCACAGCGCGGTTAAATCACTTTGAAGCATTGTTGTCCTTTATTCTGTAACCTAATTCAATTAACTGCTGCTGCGTAGCCTCTGCCATTAAAAATTGCATGAGTTGCTTAGCGCTAGCACGCTTTTTAGTCGAGCTAATAATAACGCCTTGTTGAATTATATCGGGATATTGATTTGTAGGCAGCACGGTGTAATCTAAATATTTTTGATCTTGCGTGTTACTGTAAGCCGCCTTCAGTGATGAAACAGCCACCAGCCCTACTCCTACATTACCGCTTTCAACAAACTGAAACGCATGCGTTATGTTATTACCGTACACATAATTTACTGGCTTTTTAAAATGGTTATTCGCGTAGTGCTCTGAGGCACGCCCGTATGGTGAAAAGCGCGGATTAGCAATGGCTACTTTATCATTTACTTGTTCAGCTTTGGGTTGCCACAAAGCAAGTTCGCCTAACGCGTAAGTGATTAAACTGCTTTGCTCGGCATAACCTTCTTTAATAAGCGATTGCGGTCGAAAATCGTCGGCCGATAAAAACACATCAAATGGTGCGCCATGCACTATTTGCGAATATAAAACACCGCTAGAAGCGGCTGATATTTTCACGTCAACATTAGGTAATGGGGATTTTTTTAGTAGGGTTTGCAATACAGTTTTAAAATTACTCGCTACGGCTACTTGCAGCGTTTCTTTTGCGTTTACGCCGCACGAAAGCATGCATGCGATAAGCAAAAAATAACCCAACCATGTATTGTAAAGCTTTGACATTATAAGTATTGTTTCAAAATAAAATGATTTAAGTAAGCAATATATATGAACGATGTTTGCAATGCACCCGGTTTATTGCCAATTGAAACTGCAATACAAAATATACTTGGCTCAATAACGCCAGTTAAAGACGTTGAAACCATCACTATAATGCAAAGCGTTGATCGCGTTTTAGCAAGCGATGTTAAATCAACTATAAACGTACCAGCTCATGATAACTCCGCAATGGATGGCTATGCGCTATGTATTTCAGATAAAAGCTTAACCTATACACAAATAGGCAGCGTGTTTGCGGGTCAAGTTTTTGAAGAAACGCTTACCCCAGGGCAATGCGTAAGAATAATGACCGGCGCCGCAATTCCACCCGGCGCTAACGGCGTTGTAATGCAAGAAAACGCCTCGGTTGATGGCGATAAAATTACGTTTACTGCGCAACCAGAGCTAAATGAAAACGTGCGTTTTGCTGGCGAAGATATTGCAATCGACGATGTTATTTTAAAAGCAGGCGATAAATTAAAAGCCGTTGATGTGGGGTTACTTGCATCTTTAGGAATTGCCAATATAGACGTGGTAAGAACCCTAAAAATAGCCGTGCTTTCTACTGGCGATGAGCTAATTGAACCTGGTCAGCCTCTTAAGCAAGGCGCTATTTTTGAAAGCAACCGCGCTGTTATTATTAGTGCGCTGCAACAAAAAAATATAGACGTGATTGATTTAGGAATTATTCCTGATGACAAAGAACTCATTACTAATGCATTTTTGAAAGCGAACGAACTTGCCGATGCCGTAATAAGCTCAGGCGGTGTATCGGTTGGTGAAGCCGACTTTACTAAAGAAGTGCTCAACGAAATTGGCGAAATTCACTTTTGGAAAATAGCCATGAAACCAGGCAAACCTTTTGCCTTTGGTAAACTAAGTAACAGTTACTTTTTTGGCTTGCCAGGTAACCCTGTGTCGGCTGCTGTTACGTTTAATCAGTTAGTAGAGCCGGCACTGCAAAAGCTGTCGGGTCTTGGTGAAGTAAACCCTAAAATGCGTTTTAACGCTGTTACTACATCCGTTATTAAAAAGCGCCCTGGCAGAGCTGACTTTCAGCGCGGTACAGCAACAATTAACGAGCAAGGTGACTTAGTCGTTGCCCCGTTTAATAAACAGGGCTCGGGTGTACTTTCGTCGCTTAGTAAAGCTAACTGCTTAATTGTAGTGCCAGCACAAAGCGGCAATATCGAAAAAGGCGCAACAGTAAGTATTGAGTTGCTATAAAGCCTAAAATGCTACAGCTAACTGTATAATTTAGCTGTAGCGCTATGTAGACCTTAAAATATTTTTATATTTAATGTTTGAATTAAACAATTTAACTTTTCGCTATGTCCTACAAACTCTTCTTTGCTTAATCTATTAACACACTTTAGCGCATTTTTAGTCGCAAAGTATCTATCATAACTTAGGCTTCTTTCGCATTTAACACTATACGTTGAGGGCCAAGAACCACCAGCACCCGTTGCTATGCCAACAACGTTACATGTAGCATCTATATACTGCTCCCATGCTTTTATTTGTGCTTTAACTGCATCTACTTGGTAATCGTCATTTAGTTGTGGGTAGATTTCATCCATCATTTTACTGATTTTAGTTTTGTATCTATTGCCCTCTAAATTATAAGTATTGCCCGTGTGCATTGCACCGCCTTCAGGCCAACCATCAGCACTTTGCGCAAGTGCCCCAAATGATGAAATAGCAAAAGCAAACCCAATAATAATTTTATTCATTTTAAATCCTTTTAATAGTTACCAGATACCTGTAAAAAAACGCCTATAAAAAATGCCGCTAAGCTTAACTGAGCGGCATTTTATTATTCAATAAGCTTTTAAAGAGGTCTATTTAAAAACCAAATATTTTTAAATCAAAAAACTTAGTCGCCACTGTATTTATAAATATCACAGCTAGAATGACAGGAATAAACGTTGAAAGTGAAAAGTTAACGTACTTTTCCATCAAGCTTCCCGCATAATTAGGCGAACCTAAGCTTAGCTCTTGTGTTAAGCGTGCTTTTTTCCAGCGGTACATTACAAACAAACACACCATTAAGCCATTAAGCGGTAAAATTGTGTCGTAAAATACATCAACAATAATATCAAAAAAGCTCTTATTAACGCCGCCATAACTGGTGAACGAAGTAAGGCTGTCAATCATACCAAACGACATTGTACATAAAATAGTAAGTACACCGGTTGAAAGTGTAAGGATGCCCAATGCTTTTTTACGGCTAATACCTTTACGGTCACTTAGTGTTGCTGTCGGTACTTCTACTATTGAAACAAGTGAAGTAATCGCTGCAAAAAATACTAATAAGAAGAATGAGAACGCAACAATAGACGCACCTACATAACCAATATCATTTTGCAGTGCTAATAATATTTTAGGTAGGTATACAAAAATCATTGATACAGACGAGTCAGAAAGTGCTGATGGGTCTGTGTTTGGATCAAAGCTAAATATAGCGGGCAACACCATTAGGCCCGCTACAAACGCAACGAGTGAGTCTGTAATAGCGACCATTTTCGCGCTACTTACAATGTCATCCTTTTTAGAAATATACGACGCGTAAGTCATTAATATACCCATACCCAGCGATAGCGAGAAAAACGCTTGGCTTAATGCGCCATTAAGTACACTTGCACTCATCTTAGAAAAATCAGGAATAATGTAGTATTTAACACCGGCCATTGCGTTATCAAGCGTTAATACATAAGTAACTAAAGCAAGTAGCATGAAAAGTAAGGCTGGCATTAAAAATTTAGCGGCTTTTTCTATGCCTTGTTTAACACCCCCTAATAAAATTAAGTTAACAATAATAACCACAACGGCCATATAACCAAACACAGTGTAACTATTAATAAAAACACCAAAGTGGCCAGGATCTGCAAGTAAATCTAAATTACCGAGGCCTGTTTGCGTTAAGTAACCAAAAATCCAAACCGTAATTACCATATAAAACACAGCAATCATAAATGGTGTAAGCACCGCTAAAAAACCTGCTAGCTTCCATTTTTTATCGTTATTAGATAATAGCTTGTACGAACCAAGTGGATCTTTTTGAGCGTTACGACCCATTGCCATTTCAGCCATCATGACTGGTAAACAAATGAACACGACAAATAAAGCGTAAATTAATAAGAATGCGCCACCACCATTTTTGGTAGCAGAAACCGGAAAACCAACTAAATTACCAATACCAACAGCCGAACCTGCCGCTGCCATTATGAATCCGAGACGGGAACTAAATCGTTCTCTATTTTCGCTCATGCATAAAACCTTTTTATTATTTTGTATATTTCAGCGACTCTACCAGTGTTACACAGATATTTTCAAGCAATTACAGCTTAAAAATAAAATCGAAGTGTAAACCTGTGTAAATACGCTTTTAATTCACCAATTTTCAACGCTGTGGTAGTATTGCGTTAATCAAATTTAACAATTTTTATGAGATTCCTTATGTTGTACATGATTCACTCAACAGACGTTGAAAACAGCTTAGAGCTTAGAAAAGCAGCACGCCCGGCACATTTAGCACGCCTTAGTGAGCTTGATTCACAAAACCGTTTATTAACTGCGGGTCCGTTTCCGGCAGTCGATAGTGAAGATCCTCAAGAAGCAGGTTTTACCGGTTCATTAGTTGTTGCTGAGTTTGAGTCAATAGAAGCAGCTCGAGAGTGGGCAGCAGCTGACCCTTACGTTGCCGCTGGCATCTATGAAAATACAATTGTTAAACCTTTCAAAAAAGTGTTCCCTGCTTAAAAGTGTATTAAACCCTAAGAGCGTGTGTTGCACTGTAATTCAGGGTTTGTTCACAAGATTTTAATTAAAATTACTGAGATAAAAGCGAATTTAGCGTTTTTACTTGAATTTTAGTAACTTAGTTAATTAAACTAAGTGGGTCTGGTCTAGGAGTTTTCCATTATGCGCGTATTATTAAGCCTCGGTTTTATTGCTTGTGTTAGCTTAGCTAACTTTGCTCAAGCAGCGACGGCCACCCAAGCATCTCATGCTGAGGTGGACAAAAAGAAAGCCGTAATACTTGCAAAGAAAACAATAGGCGGTAAGACCTTAAAAATTACCGAAAAAACAGATTTTTATACCGTACGAATACTCAAATCTGACGGCCACGTCGTTGATTTACATATAAATAAAAAAACCGGCGAAGTGAAAAAGGATTAACAAATGCGAATTTTAGTTATTGAAGACGATTTACATTTAGCAGATAACCTACGTAATGCTTTAGAAAAAGAACGTTACAGCGTGGATTTATGTCACGATGGTGAAGCAGGTCTTTTCCACATTACAGAATACCCGCTTGATATGGCCGTAGTTGATTTAGGTTTACCTAAAATAGACGGTATTGAGCTAATCAATAAAGCACGAGCACAAGGCATTACTATCCCTATTTTAATCTTAACAGCGCGCGATCGCTGGCAGGATAAAGTAGAAGGTTTAGATGCAGGTGCAGATGACTACCTTACAAAACCATTTCATGTTGAAGAACTTATTGCACGTTGTAATGCATTAATTCGTCGCAGTGCTGGTAAAGCAAATCCAGAAATGACTGCGGGTCCAATTAAAATTCATACACGTTCACAACAAGTATGGGTTGATGATAAAGAACTTAGCCTTACAGCTTACGAATATAAAGTACTTGAATACTTAATGGTAAATCCGCAAAAAGTAATTTCTAAATCAGAACTTACTGAGCATATTTACGACCAAGACTTCGACCTTGATTCAAACGTAATTGAAGTATTTGTACTACGTTTGCGTAAAAAGCTTGACCCTGAAGGCGTACTAAACCCAGTAGAAACACTACGTGGGCGTGGTTACAGGCTTAAAAGCCAGTGGTAATACCGCAAATATCGTTAAAAATAAGGCAAGGATTTATCCTTGTCTTTGTTTTATTAGTCGCACTCCCTATCTTATTTTATTCAATTGGCAAAGCGTATTATGCTTCACTGGTTGATGCGACAGAAAAAACCCTCGAGGCACAGCTCTACTCGCTAATATCTGAAGTCGACTTTACTGAGCATGGTATTATTATGCCCAGCACTATTTTAGCGCCTGAGTTAAACAGATTAAATTCAGACACCTACGCAATGATTTACCGCGATGATGACCCTGTTTGGAACTCAGAATCGGCTGTAAATTTAAACTATGTACCAGAGCAAATAGAGACCAAAGCAGGTGCCGCCGACTTCAGGCGCGTGGAGTATAATAATACCGCGTACTGGCAACTTAGCCTGACTGTAATTTTAAACAACATAGATCAATCAGAACAAGCTCGCTTTATATTAGTCAAACGTAACGACGCTCTACTTCGTATAATGGATGGCTTTAAGCAAACCCTTGTAGATTGGATGTTTATCATGGGGATTGCAATTGCAGGCCTAATGGCGATTGGTTTCATTTGGAGCGCTCGCCCACTCCAACGACTCGATAAAGAAATAAAAGCGATTGAATCGGGTGATATTCAAGAAATTAAAGGCCTCTACCCTGTAGAGCTGCAAACAATAAAAGCAGACCTAAACTTGCTACTTGAGTCGCAGCAACGCCAAAAAGAGCGCTATAGAGCCTCATTGAGCGACCTTGCTCATGCACTTAAAACACCGCTTGCAGTACTAAAATCAAGTCCATTGGCAAACGATGCCGATGCACAAGAACAACTCGACCGAATTAATGTGATGATCGAGCACCAATTAAAGCGTGCTGCAACGGGTGCATCAGACACGTGGAAAAAGCAAACACCTATTAAGCCAGTACTTGATTCAATACTCAGTGCTATGGCAAAAGTATACCGTGATAAAGATATTATTTTTACCTGCACCGTAACCGAAAAAGATTACTTTTTAGGTGACCAAACAGATTTAATGGAATTACTCGGTAACTTGATTGATAACGCCTGTAAAGCGTGTCGCTCGCAAGTAGAAATACAAGTAATCCAAAGTAAAACTCTGTGTATTGGAATTAGCGATGATGGCCCTGGTGTGCCAGAGGATAAACGTGAATCTTTACTTACACGTGGTACTCGCCTCGATACATACGAAAGCGGACACGGCGTAGGCATGGCGATTGTATCTGATTTAGTTAAGTCGTATAACGGGACGCTTACCATTACCGATGCTGATAACTTAGCCGGCGCTCAATTTATCTTAGAGTTTAATTACAATGACAAAAAGTAACTATTTATTAAAACTAACTGCCATTGTGCTATTAACTACAAGCCAGTACAGCTTTGCAGATGAGGCATGTACTTTAGCCGCTAAAGCAACAACCGATGAAGCTAAGCGGTATATTCAATGCCTAGATAGCCAGATTGATAAAGCAAAGCAAGCACAAGGCAGTTGGATACAAAAGCGCAAATATGAGCTAACTAAATCACAAGAAAGCACAGGCAATACGCAAGTATTACCGTTATTTATGCGCAGCATTAAAAATAACGAAAAGTACCTTGAGAGTGCCTGCCAATGGCGTTACTTAATAAAACTTCCTAATGCGACAACAGCAGCCATTAGCTATAAACTCTGTGAAATTGAGCTTATAAATCAATTTACAGAATCACTAAAACACCCATTTTAACGTAACTTAAAGCACACTAAACTAGTTATACCAACCTGCATAAATCTTTGATCAATTTAACGAATTAAATTGCACTATAACGTCGTTAAAAATTTTTTATTTAGAACAACTAGATACAAAAATTTTTGCCTAGTTCTAGCGTAATTTTCTTAACGTTAAATAGACCTCGTATATAAGCAGATTGGTATTACGTTTCACTACTAGTTCCCTTTAGTCTACTTGACAATTTATTCATATCAAAACAAACTACCTACTAGTAGATTGCTAAATAGCTAATAGGTAAACAAATGACTAAACCAGTAATAATTATAGGTGGCGGACTGGCCGGCTTATACAGTGCGTATAAATTACAACTGCTTAATATTGAGTACTTATTACTGGAAGCCAAATCGCAATTAGGCGGCCGAATTTTTGCTGCGCAATCACCAATAAATAACGATGTTAGTTTTGATTTGGGTCCTACGTGGATATTTCCCCACCAACCAAAAATTCAAGCTTTAGTAAAGTCACTCCGCTTAAGTATATTTGAGCAATACAACAAAGGTGATGTGTTATATCAAGCGCCTAATTCCAAGCAACCTCAACAAATTGCAGGTGCTGGAGATATGCAGTTATTTAGGCTTAAGCACGGCATGAATACCTTAATAACTGCCTTATACGAGCAACTTAATCCTGATTCAGTGTTATTAGAACACAATGTCACTGAGCTTAAAAAAGGTGATAATAACTGGCAAATTACGGTTAATCACTTAGGTAGTATAAAGCACCTTACTACTGAAAAACTAATTTCAGCTATTCCTGCTCGTATGGTTACAACACACTTAACACCTGCACTTTGGGCTACTCCAACACTCATAAACCGCCTAAATAACGTACCTACATGGATGGCAGGACAAGCCAAATTTATAGCTACTTTTGAACATGCATTTTGGCGTGATAGAAACTTATCAGGGCAATGCTTTAGTCGCGTAGGCCCAATGGTCGAAATTCACGATGCCAGTGCTGATGATGGCAATTACGCCGCATTATTTGGCTTTATAGGTGTGCCCTACTTATCAAGAAACCAAGTAACTAAAGAGCAATTAATTCAAGCCTGTGTCCAACAGCTTAGCTATTTTTATGGTAAGGATGCTGGAAAGGCAACGGGGTATTTTATTAAAGACTGGGCAGACGATAAGTTTGTAGCTAATAGAGACGATCAAACTCAGCCTTCGCAGCACCCAGAATTTGATTTTTCAGGCTTAGATGAGCAATTAAATAACTTGAACATTCATTTTGTAGCGAGTGAGTTTGCAAAACAAGAAGCAGGATATTTAGAAGGCGCAATAAACGCAGTTGATGAAGCTATCAATTCGTTTACTGTTCAATAGCCGAACACTCAATAACTAGTATTAGTAACCGAGTATTTAACTATCAAAGGCCATAATTTATACAGCCCTTGATGGTTATAAATGTTAGTTATTTTTAGCAACGTCTTCGCCACTGCCTAGCAAGGTGGCAACCCACTTACCTTCAGCACTGGCTTCTAAGCCTATTTTTACAATCATAGTTAATGGCACAGATAAAAGCATACCCACAGTACCTAATAACCAGCCCCAAAATATTAATGATAAAAATACCACTAGCGTTGAAAGACCCAGCCCTTTGCCCAAAAACTTAGGCTCTACAATATTGCCCATCACCGTATTTATTGTTAAATAGCCTGCAGCAACCAATCCCGCAATTAACGGACCTTGAGTAATAAGCGCAAGTAATACAGCCGGTACAGCCGCAATAATTGACCCAATATTAGGAATGTAATTGAACATAAATGCCAATACCCCCCACAGCACAAAGTAGTCAACGTCTAAAATCCATAAGTAAAACGCAGCAATAATACCCGTACCTAAACTTACTAGCGTTTTAATTGCCAGATATGAATTAATAGACTCTAAAAAGCGGTCAATTTGCTTCATTTTGCTATCGGGATCTTCAAGTGCCATGTGTATTTTTTTGCTCAGCATTGGCCCTTCAAACAACATAAAAACAACGGTTAAAATAATTAAAAACATGTTTGCCATTACGCCACCTAAACCGGTGAGCATATTAGTGGCTACATCAACCATTTTACCTGGGTCGAACATATTGATTAACTGCTCTTTATTAATCAGTATGTTGTATTGAGATGCTAAATCTACAAGCCATACAAATTCTTCTTTGAGTTGTGTTTTATACTCAGGAAGTTGCTGCGAAAAATCGTTTATTGATTGCCCTACAAGCCCGCCAAGGCTTACACCTAAGCCAACTATGATAAGCACTACCAACATAACAGCAATGCCTTTAGGAATTCGGTAGCGCGCAAAAAACTTGATAAGCGGATTACAAATAATGGCAATAAACGCCGCCAAAATAAACGGAATAATAATTACACTTGCCGCTTTTATCCCCGCGAGTACGACCACTAAGGAAGCAAAAACTATTAAGCTTTTATTTACTCCAGTTAAACTTGCCAATTTATTAATCCTTTTATTAATGATATGGCTTTAGTGTAAGGCAAAAGGTAATTAAATGAAATAATTACGAAGTGATCATAAAAGCCTGTTTTACGTATAAATTTGCAAAGCTGTTTGCTAGCGAGTATGTTTTTTAATCACTTGCTACTATTTTATTGTAAGGATTAATAATGCATATATTTGTTACTGGCGCGACGGGATTAATTGGTAAGCACTTATGCCCTTTTTTACTTCATCATAATACTGTTACTGTGCTTAGCCGAAATCCGACTAAAGCAAACGTATTATTGGGCCATAAAGTTAAAGCCGTAAGCAATGTCAATGCAGTAGATTTTAACACTGTTGATATTGTTATTAATTTAGCTGGCGAACCTATTGTAAATAAACGCTGGAGCGACAAACAAAAGCAAATAATACGCGACAGCCGTATTGGTGTTACACAACAAATTAGTGAAGCTATTAAAGCTTGTAGCACTGCCCCGCATACTTATATATCTGGAAGCGCCGTTGGGTTCTATGGTCGACAAAATAGTAACCCTATTGATGAAACTTTTGAAAACCCAAATGATGAATTTAGCCACCAGCTTTGTAAAGACTGGGAAAACGCAGCGCTACTCGCGCAATCAGAACACACCAGAGTGTGCCTTTTGCGCACGGGTATTGTTTTAGCTAAAAAAGGTGGAGCATTAAGTAAAATGCTACCCGCTTTTAAATTGTGTTTAGGCGGCCCAATTGGTAATGGCGAGCAAGGAATGTCGTGGATACACATCGACGATATGATTCAGCTAATACTTTTTATTATTAAGCATCCATCAATATCTGGCCCTGTTAACGCAACAGCACCAAACCCTGTAAGCAATGCTCAATTTAGTAAAAGCTTAGGCGAAGCGCTCTCTCGACCTGCATTTATTCCTATCCCCACTGCAGCACTTAAACTATTAATGGGTGAAATGTCAGACTTACTAACAACGGGGCAATTTGTAGTCCCTAAAAAAGCACTCGTTCATAATTATCGTTTTCATCATCCTGATATTAAATTAGCTTTAGAGAGTTTGGTTTAGCGGGCGTTAATAATTCTTGAGGTAAAATATAAAAATTGAAAAAGCAATCCTTTTAACTGAATTGACCTTTTCTTATTAATACATAATAATTACAACAGTTAGTTAAATATATATTTCATCATTTTATAATAAAGAGAATAAATCATGTTTCATTTGCCTACTGTGATCTTCTTCTCTTTTATCCTTAACTTATTCATAAGCCTATTTTTTCTCTCAATTTATAAATATAAAAAACAAACATCTTTTTTATTATTTGGTTTAGCCTGTGCCACATTTGCATTAGCCGAAATACTGGCATGTTTGCGCTTATTCATAGATCTTCCTTTAATAACCCACTATTTAGCTAGTGTTTCAATGATTACTAGCCCACTTTTAATTATTGTTGGACTATATAAATACAAAAACGTACAAAATATTAGCTTAATGCCTCTTTACTGCATATTTGGTTTTTCTAGCTTATTGTTATTGGCAATTTATCCTTTCGGTGCAGCAAAAATGCTAACGAGTTTAGTAATTGCCGGATTATTTATTTACACCGCGTATTTAATCAAAAGCATGAGCTTTGTTGCTAAAGCCCAGAAAAAGGCGTTAATTACCTGCTTTTTAGTGCACAGTGGAGTTATGTTTTTAAACGCTATATTTCTATCAATACCGGTACTTAGTTCGAGTATTCAAGATGTAGCAACCCCTTTGCAAATTGTGCTTATTAGTCATTTACTATTAGCCACACTGAGTGCTCTTATACTGCCATTTTTGTTATTTTCTAATAGTGAATACACGCTATCGAACCTTGCCAATACCGACTCTCTGACACAGTTATTTAATCGCAGAGGTTTTTTTAATAACGCCAAAGCAGTCCTTAAACAACCTAATAACAATAATATAGATGTATCTATAATTATTCTAGATATCGACTTTTTTAAGCATGTAAACGATAAGTACGGCCACGATACGGGCGATCAAGCAATTAAATGGATTGCGCAGCACATAAAAGAGCAATTTTTTGATGAAGGTATTAGCGCCAGAATAGGCGGTGAAGAATTTGCAATATTACTACCAGACTATTCCCTACGAGCAGCTAAAGAATATGCAGAGCACTTACGTGAAAATATTTCTAAGCATCCGTTTTATTATCAAAACGCGCATATAAAACTATCTGTGAGCGCGGGAGTGAGTCACTCTGTAAATGGTAAAATGAGTGTAAAAGACTTACTGTCGTTGGCTGATAAACGCCTTTACCTTGCTAAAGAAACCGGCAGAGATAAAGTAGTTAGCTTTGACGAAAAAAACCTCTTAATGCAGTGCTAATTATTTTATAAGCAATTATAAAAAAGGTCCCACCAATAAAAACGTGGTAACCATTTGTATTTATAGCGACTTGTTCCTTTTCAGTTATATCAATTAGCTCAAGTATTTATGCAGGTTAGTATTAATCCTCTATATAAAAAAAGCCCTTCATTCAAAGGGCTTTGGTATACACACAATAGAGTTAATAAACTACTTACAAGACAGTGTAGCTTCGCCTGCTTTATTTGGCACAAACTGAATATTAGCCACAGAAATTGATGCTTTACCATTGCTGCGTAAGCTAAATGGGCTTGTTAGGTT
Organism: Pseudoalteromonas sp. BSi20429; assembly: GCF_000238895.1. NCBI lineage: Bacteria > Pseudomonadati > Pseudomonadota > Gammaproteobacteria > Alteromonadales > Pseudoalteromonadaceae > Pseudoalteromonas > Pseudoalteromonas sp. BSi20429. Next base: position 123,125 of record NZ_BADV01000075.1, read on the forward strand.
TGCAAAATTAACACCCTTATCAGCAAAACAACCTAAATCGATTGATACTGACTGCCATTTATTCTCAATGGTTTTATCCACTACGTTTGCTAAATCAATGCTTGCACCACATTCGCCCGAGCAAGTAATAGCAAGTGCTATATCGCTCGTTAGTGCTTCGTTTAATTTAATATCAAAACTAATCACACTATCGGCTTCAACGTAGGCAATGGTATCTTCTGCAAAGCTTGTTACTATTTCAGCACTGGCTTTTTCTGCACCGCTAAAGTTAAATTGGCGCGCGTCTTCTTGTACTATTTTGTCCTCAGTTCGGTATTTAATTGCACCAAATTCATGAGTACTACTCGATACATCTAAAAGCTCATTGCCCGATTTTAACAATAAGCGCCATGGTGCTACAGGTGCACCAACAAGTATATCCATACTCGTAAGCCCTGAGTTATCAAGTTTAGAGTCTTCATCAAGGTCGTCAGCTAACACGTTTTTATCGCCGTACGTTAAACCAAAACCATAAGGAAGTAATGGGTCGTAATTTTCATCGCCTTTATTAACCGCAGTTTGTACCGCTGATTTAGGCCAAGAAAACGATAATTTACCTTTAAAGTTATTTTGAATGGTGCCGTCTGCCGCTTTTAATAAAACATCAGCAATACCTGCACCTTCTGTACCTGGCAACCATGCAGCTACAAACGCATCTGATGCGTTAAGTTCGCTGTTAACCCACATAGGTCGACCTGAAATAAACACCGATACAACAGGAATACCTTGCTCTTTTAGCGAGTTTAAAAGTGCTAATGACTTTTTATTTCCGCGTTCAAACTCAAGGTTATCTTTATCGCCGTGCCCTTCTGCGTAAGGTTCTTCACCAAATACAACAATGGCAACATCAGGACGTTGATCAAACGTACCATCAGCACTTAAAGTAACACTTCCACCTGCTGCAGATATTTGTTCTTCAAGCCCTTTATATATCGAAGTAGCACCAGGAAAATCAGCATTTTTGTTATTAGTCCCCTGCCACGTAATACTCCAACCACCCGACTGTTTACCTATATTATCAGCACCATCACCTGCAACAAGTACGCGTTGATTAGCTGCGATAGGTAATAGGTTATTTTTATTTTTGAGTAATACAAGCGATTCGCGCACAGCTTGGCGTGCGACTTCGCGATGCTCTTGCGCGCCAATAAGTTCTGTTTTACCCGAGTAAAGACGCTTAGCCGGACTTGGTTTATCAAATAAACCAGCGCGAAGTTTTACGCGTAATATTCTGCTCACTGCGTCATCAATACGCGACATACTAATTTCGCCTGACTTAACTTGCGCAATTGTATTGTTATAAAGAGGCTTCCAGGCACCTGTTGGGACCATGAAAATATCAAGGCCAGCATTAACGGCTTGTGCACAACTTTCGTTAGTACAGCCTTCAATTTGACCGTGACCGTTCCAATCGCCTACTACGAATCCATCAAAACCCATTCGTGTTTTTAATACATCAGTAAGTAAATATTTATTGCCGTGATTTTTAACGCCATTCCAGCTATTAAAAGACGCCATGACCGATTGGCTGCCCGCAGACAAACCACCTACATAACCTTGGGCATGAATATCAAATAGCGACTGCTCGCTATCTATATTATTTCCCTGATCATCCCCATCAACGGTGCCACCGTCGCCAATAAAGTGTTTAACCGTGCTAATAACACGCTTATCACTCAAAAAGTCGCCATCGGCTTTACCTTGCAATCCATTTACAATCGCTGCTGAGTAATCGTGAACAATCTTTGGATCTTCAGAGTAGCCTTCGTACGTTCTGCCCCAGCGATCGTCGCGCACTACGGCAACTGTGGGTGCAAATACCCAATCAATACCCGTAGCCATTACCTCTACTGCGGTAATCGACGCTATTTTCTCTATTAAATCTGGGTTATTAGCCGCGCCTAAACCAATATTATGTGGAAAAAGCGTCGCGCCAATTACGTTATTATGACCATGTACTGCATCGGTGCCCCACATAGTTGGGATACTACTACCATCAAGTGAGTCATCGACAGAAGCTTGATAAAAGCTCTCAGCTAAGGCTACCCAGTCCATTGGTGTTGCATGTTTGTCGCCATTAGGGAATGCTCCACCGCCATTAAGATATGAACCAAAGCCATATTTACGCATGTCTTCAACGGTAATATCACGAATTTCTGGCTGAATCATTTGAGCAACCTTTTGCTCAAGTGTCATGGCTTTTAAATAGTTAACTATTTTAGCTTCAATATCGGCATCTTTTTTAACAGCAATATTAAGTTTTGGCCAAATTTGCGCTGTTTTAGATAACGTTTCATTACTTTCAACCGATGTCACTGCGTCGTTTGAACAAGCCGATAAAGTACCTACTGATGCAATTAATGTTGCTAAGGCTATTTTATTAAGTGTAAAAGGGGTTTTCATTATAGAGTCTCCTGCGCTTGAACTGGTTTACTACCGCTTAAACCATAGAACACGATAAATATGTAACATAAAATAGGTAAAACATACGAAAGTTGAACACCCACACTATCAGCAAGTGCACCTTGTAAAAGTGGCACTATTGCACCACCCACAATCGCCAAACACAAAATACCAGAGCCTTGAGCTGTATGTTTGCCAAGTCCATTTAACGCTAAACTAAAAATAGTGGGGAACATAATAGAATTAAATAAACCAACCAATAGTATTGACCACATTGCTAATTGACCCGACGTGCTCATGGCAATAACGACTAAAATAATAGCCATGGTTGCGTTAAAGCCAAGTACTTTACCAGCAGGTAATTTTTGCATTACAGCAGCACCAATAAAACGCCCAACCATAGCACCACCAAAATAATAAGTGATGTAATGAGCTGCAGCATGCTCTTTTAGCCCTGCTATATTTTCTTGTGCTAAAAAGCTTACTAAAAAGCTACCAATTGCCACTTCTGCGCCAACGTACATAAATATACCCACAGCACCTAATACAAGATGGCGATACTGCCAAGCACTGCCTTCAATTGCCTCTGATTTTTCGGCTTCTACTTTTTGCTCGCTCATAATGTCTGGTAATTTAAGCCATGCAAAAATACCGGCTAGTAAAATAAGCATTGCAGCTAAAAGGAGGTAAGGAAGTTGAACTGACTCTGCATTTTGTGCAGGTGTTAAAAAAGCTTCTGACGCTGAGTCCAGAATTAACAGAGCACCAAATGATGGCGCAACCGTAGTGCCTAACGCGTTAAAAGCTTGAGTAAGCGTTAAACGAGACGACGCTGTTTTTGCTGAACCCAACAAACTTACATAAGGATTTGCAGATACTTGTAATAACGTTATGCCACTGGCAAGTACAAATAAAGCGAATAAAAATACAGGATAACTATGTAAAGACGCTGCAGGGTAAAATAAGACACACCCTACTGCCGCAATTAAAAGCCCAACCACGATTCCTTTTTTATAACCAAGCTTTTTAACAATGTGTCCACTAGGGAGTGACATTAAAAAGTAAGCGCCAAAAAAGCAAAACTGCACAAGCATTGCTTGTACATACGTTAAATCGAAAACCGCTTTTAAATGCGGAATCAAAATATCATTTAAGCAGGTAATAAAACCCCACATAAAAAACAATGAAGTTAAAGATGTAAGTGCAAAACCATAGTTTTTATCTTGGTGGTTTTGCGACTGTGTGTGTGATGTCAGTGGTGCTGAACTAGCCATGTGCTCTCCGCAATTTATTATTATAAATTGATCTTCAGTAAGTAATTAATACAACCCCCGCTAAGGCGCAGTATTTAAGAGTTGACCTGAAGATTAATTAACATTAATCTAAAAATGTAAGCGCTTTCACGGCTAATTAAATACGAACATGTTACATATTTCAACAACTTTTATTTTTAATAATGTTTTGTACCCGCTGAAAGTCAGTAAAAATAAGCGCTAAGCGTGCAATTAAGTTCTCAAAAAGGTTTGTAACCAATGACAAAAATATCATTACCATTTAATTCACCTCTATTAACAAAAGACTTTGTTTATGGTGTAGCTACAGCATCATTTCAGATAGAGGGCGGATATGAGCATCGCTTACCGTGTATTTGGGATACCTTTTGTAGTACTGCAGGTAAAATTGCTGACAATTCACATGGTCATATTGCCTGCGATCATTACAATAATTGGCAACAAGACATAGATTTAATAGAGTCTCTAGGTGTTGATGCTTACAGGCTTTCTATTTCATGGCCTCGCGTGATGACTCAAGACGGAAAGTTAAATCCTGTAGGCGTTAAGTTTTATACTGATATTTTAGATGAGCTAAAACAAAAAAATATAAAAGCCTTTGTTACTTTGTACCACTGGGATTTACCGCAACACCTTGAAGATGAAGGCGGCTGGCTCAACAGAAAAACTGCTTACGCATTTGAGCAATACGTAGAACTAATTACTAACGCATTTGGAACTCGAGTGTATTCGTACGCTACATTAAACGAACCCTTTTGCAGCGCGTTTTTGGGTTACGAAATTGGCATACATGCCCCAGGCCTAGTCGGCAAGCAGTATGGTAAAAAAGCAGCTCATCACTTATTACTCGCTCATGGTCTGGCCATGAACGTGCTAAATAAAACATCGCCTAATACTCAAAACGGCATTGTGCTTAACTTTACACCCGCATATCCACTTACCGATAATCAACAAGACATAGACAGTGCCAAATACGCTGATGACTACTTAAATCAGTGGTACATGAAACCAATAATGGATGGTAAGTACCCCGATATAATTAACCAATTACCAAGCGATCATTTACCAGACATACACCCTGGTGATATGGAATTAATTTCTCAGCCAATTGATTACTTAGGCATTAACTTTTATACCCGCCAAGTTTATAAGGCGCATCCTACTGACATTTATGAACCCATTGCACCAACGGGTCCGTTGACTGATATGGGATGGGAAATTTATCCGCAATCGTTCACCGACTTGCTCGTATCGCTAAATAAAACATACACCCTACCGCCTATTTATATAACAGAAAATGGCGCAGCCATGCCCGATACATATAATAATGGTGAAGTTAACGACTTAGATCGTTTAAATTACTATAATGATCACTTAAATGCGGTTCATAATGCGATTGAACAAGGTGTTGTTATAGATGGCTACTTTGCTTGGAGCTTAATGGATAACTTTGAGTGGGCAGAAGGTTATTTAAAACGTTTTGGTATTGTGTATGTAGATTATAAGACGCAGCAACGCACCATTAAAAATAGTGGCTTAGCTTATAAAGAGCTCATCTCTAAAAGATAAAAGTATACCCATAACTAAAAACAAGTATAAAGCGGGATAAACAATCATGGTCAGTGTAAAAGAAAAAATAGCGTATGGCTTAGGCGACACCGCCAGTAATATTATTTTTCAAACAGTTATGATGTTTTTAATGCTGTACTACACAGACGTAGTGGGTTTATCGCCTGCTGTTGTAGGTACTATGTTTTTAGCAGTGCGTATTTTTGATGCCGTAACCGATCCATTAATGGGTAACCTTGCTGATAAAACACATACGCGCTGGGGCCACTTTCGCCCCTACTTACTTTGGCTTGCCCTCCCTTTTGCCATTATTAGTATTTTAGCGTTCACTACGCTCGATTTAGAAGGCACCGATAAAATAATTTATGCCTTTACTACTTACACTCTGCTTATGGTTGTCTACACCGCTATTAATATTCCTTATTGTGCATTGGGCGGCGTACTTACGGCTGATGTAAAAGAGCGCGTTACTATTCAGTCTTACCGGTTCGTATTTGGTATGCTAGGCGGCGTAATAGTAGCGGGTTGTACTATGCCAATGGTTGAGTATTTTGGCCAAGGCGATGCCGCCAAGGGCTATCAATACACAATGACTGCAATGAGCATTTTAGGCTTTGTACTGTTTTTACTTTGTTTTTTAGGCACAAAAGAGCGTATACAACAGCCTAAAGAGCAAAACATTCCTTTTGCCCAAAGTGTTAAAGCATTAATTAAAAACGATCAATGGCGAACACTTTGCTTAGCTGCATTCTTTTTACTTACCGGGCAAGTATTAAGGCTTACGCTTGCTGTTTACTACGTAAAATACTATTTAGGTCGAGACGATTTAATCACTTTATTTATGACGCTAGGTGTTGCAGCCAGCATGGTAGGTTGTGCTTTAGCTCAACCACTTGCAAAGCGCTTTTGTAAAATAAAGGCCTATATAAGCTTACAAGTTATTGCCGCCGCTATTTGTGGTTTTAGTTACTTTATTAGTAAAGATCAATTAGTACTCGCATTTACTGCCTTTATTTTATGGAAATTCTTTTTAGATATGGCAACCCCGTTGTTGTGGGCAAAAATGGCCGACACCATAGATTACGGGCATGAAAAAACAGGTGTACGCATTACGGGTTTGGTTTATTCAGGCGTCATATTTTTTATTAAGATGGGCGTGGCTGTAGGCGGCGCAATTGCAGGCTGGTTGTTATCTTTTTACAGTTATCAGGCCGATGCAGTACAAACTATTGATACCCAACACGGTATTTTACTGTCATTCACTGTACTACCTGCTTTTGGCTCATTATTTGTTGCCTACATAATGAAAAAATATACACTGACTAATCAGGTTGTTGAAAATATTCAATCTAAACTAACAGCTAGTTAAGATATATACTCTAAGGTATTATTTAGCCGAAGTAGTTAAGGATAAGCGAGTGAACAAATAACATGGCAACAATTTATCAAGTCTCAGAGCTTGCGGGCGTATCGTTAGCCACCGTTTCTCGCGTGATGAACAAAAATACCCGTGTAAGCGATAAAACTAAACAAAAAGTGCTTGATGCTATGGCGCAGCTTGGCTACAAGCCTAATTCAATAGCGCAATCTTTAGCCTCTAACTGTACTAACAGTGTCGGTATTTTAGTGTCTGAGTTACATGGTCCTTTCTTTGCCCAAATGATGGCAGGTATTGAGTCAGAGCTTCGTGCTGCGGGTAAACACGTTATTATTACCACCGGACACAGTGAAGAAGACAAAGAACAAGAAGGCATTGAATTTTTAATTAGCAGACGCTGCGATGCCATTATTTTGCACGTAGAAGCCGTCTCAGACGACTACCTAATAAAACTAAGCCAAGGCTCTACACCCGTTTATTTAATGAGCCGTTACGTAGAGCAACTAAAAGACAACTGTATCAGCCTAGATAACCAACTAGGTGGCTACCTAGCTACTAAATCGATATTAAATCAAGGCCATACACAAATAGCGTATATTGCAGGCCCGCAGTTTAAAGCCGATGCTTTTAACCGCTTAGAAGGTCATAAACAAGCGCTTACAGAGGCTGGTGTTAAATTTGATTCTACGCTTTTTTATATTGGCGACTTTAACGAAACTGGCGGTAGTAAAGGCTTAAAACATTTTATTGATGAAAAACTTAGCTTTACTGCACTGGTATGCGCCAATGACGAAATGGCCTCCGGTGCCATGAAGTATGCACGAGAGCACGGTTATAACTTACCAATTGATTTATCAATTGTTGGATTTGATAACGTTATTTTTGCAAACTACCTATACCCTACACTCACGACCATAGATAATCCGGTCGGGAAAATGGGCGAAATGGCAGCTAAATTAGTGCTTAAAGACGTATATCAAAATAAAAACCTCGTTATAAACCGCTTTTTTGAACCTACTTTAATGCAGCGCGATTCATCAGCGCCACTTATTAAATAAAAACCAAAGACTAAAAACGAGTACTGATTTTGGTACAAAAAAAGCGGCTAAATGCCGCTTTTTGTATGTGAGCTACTTAACAATCCAAGGCGTTACTTTAATAACGTTCGATATATCGCCAAGCACTGCGCTATCATCTTCCCAGCTATCTTCAACTGCAAAATAACACACTGACTTTTCACACGTTATATTTTCATCATCAAATTGCATTGGGCTTTTAAATGTAACTGCTACGCCCTTTTGCTCTGGTAATAAAAACCACATTAATTTACTTACAAAAAAGCCCGACAAATCAGTTAATAGCTCATCAAGTTCTTCGTTAATGGTATATAACGACTGCTTTGAAAATGCTAAACCTTCAAGTTCGTTTGCTTCTATTTGTAGCTTTAATTGGCAATCGTGTACAGGATTGAGCGGCTCTACTACAATGACCGCTTTATCGGTATCAAGCTGCTTATCGAACGGCAATAGTAATTGTGCTTTATCGGTAAAGTTAAGTGGATACTCGTTTCTTTCGGTTAAAATAGTACCGCTTTTAATCGCACATGTTTCATTAGTACCAATATCACTAATGTAAAAGTTAACTCGCGCATATTGAAAATCGCCTTTGTTAACAATTTTTAAGCGGTCGTAAAAACCGTCATACGACATCACAAATTCTCTCGCATTTACATTAAACGCACTAATGCTCAGCAGTACTAACACAATAGCGTTGGTACAATTAAAAATGTATTTATTCATCAAAGTAGGCTCTATTTTGGCTAATCATCGTGTTTAACTCTTCTATATACGCTTCACCGCGCTCAGAGTAAGACATTAAACCATGTGTAAGTTCAGTCGCTAAAATTGGTTTTTGCTCAAGACGTAAGTTTTCACGTATTGCGCGCAAATCTTTATAAGCAGGATGCGTATTTATGTTTTTAAAATAAGAGTTTATAGCAGCTCTTACTGATTTAAACGCAGCAACTTCGTGCGCAGCCCCGGTATTACGGCGTTTTGGCACCATGCCACAACCTTTTGTGTAACACCACTGACCAAAAAAGTTAAGGCCAATACGTGCAAAACGCGAAGTGCCCCATGCAGATTCGTTTGCAGCTTGCATAAGCGCTAATTCTTTAGGAATTATATCAACACGGCGTAGTGCTTGCGTAAGTATTAGCGTATCAACTGTGGTCGGTAAGTCATACGACTTTAAAATTTTAGCAATATCTTTGTTTTGCTTTTTTTCTAAAGGTAATTCGTTTTGTAACATCATGCGTGCTATTTCGAGCTTAGCGCGTTGCTGTAATATTTTTTTATTCTCGGCTTCAACGTGCGGACGAATAAAGCTAAAAAATGCATGTTTTTTTTCTTTAACATCACTAAATTCTGAAAACTTTGGAAGTTTTACATTATGTAATGGTTTTTCTTTTTTCTTCACTTTTTTTGGTTGTTCTGACGTTTGCTCGTCTAAATCAACATCATCATTTTGTATAAACGGATATGCAAGCGCCCATACAAAAAACACGGTTAGTAAAAGCTTAAAAATCGTTTTTAACATGTATTCTCTCTATCAAACTTAGTTATGCATGGTTAATACACAAGCATACGAAGGCGCATTATACCTAAGCCACTTTATAAACGCGAATAACTGGGGTTTGATGACCTTTTACGGTTGAATTTTCAGCAGTGTATTTGAATTTTAGATAAAACAGAGCCTATGTAGTGCATTTGTTCATTCGCAATTTATAAGTCCATGGGTATACTGGGCAAAGTTTAATAATATTAACTATGTGTGAGTAAGCAGTATGGATAAACAATGGCAAAGCCGAATAATAGAGCAATATAAACATCGTCCTAACGATAACCGCTCGCCGTGGCAGGTCGATCGTTCGCGTATTATTCATGCAGCTGCATTTAGGCGTTTGCAAGCTAAAACCCAAATTATGGGCATTGGCCTAAACGACTTTTACCGCACTCGCCTTACCCACTCTTTAGAAGTATCGCAAATTGGTACTGGCATATTGCGCCACTTAAAAGCGCAACATAGCGACTTTACGCACTTTCCATCAACCGGACTGCTAGAAACACTGTGTTTGGCGCACGATATTGGCCATCCACCTTTTGGCCATGGTGGTGAAATAGCGCTAAATTACATGATGCGCGATCACGGTGGTTTTGAAGGTAACGCACAAACACTGCGCATAGTTGCAAAACTTGAGCCCTACAGTAATGGGCACGGGATGAACCTAACTCGTCGTACTTTATTAGGTTTTATAAAATACCCCGCGTTTATTAATACGCTTTGGCATACCATTCCCGACGATACAACCGGTCGTGCATTTATAAAAGCAGATGATTGGCGACCTGCCAAAGGGTTGTACAACGACGATGCAGCTATATTCAATTGGATAGTAGAACCACTGAGTCAAAACGATAAAACGTTGCTGGGTAACCATGCCGCTATTGATAAGTACCGCGCTAAAACAACATATAAATCGCTCGACAGCGCCATAATGGAGCATGCCGACGATATAGCATACGCGGTACACGACTTAGAAGATGCCATTGCAACACATGTACTTACGTTAGACGATTGGCAAACTCATGCTCTACCTCACTTAAAAGCACTAAACTTTGACTGGTTAAACACCATGCTTGAGTCGCTTACCCAGCGTTTGTTTTCAAAAAATGATTATGAGCGAAAAGATGCCATAGGTGAGCTGGTTAATACCTTTATTATTCATATACATTTAGATATTCAAAACGATGACTTTGAATGCCCTATTTTAAAGTACACCGCTAAATTAGATGCCCAATACGACAATGTATTGCAAATATTTAAGCATTTTGTGTTTCAACGTTTAATACGTGACCCCGAAATGCAGCAAATAGAGTTCAAAGGTCAAAACTTACTAATAGAGTTATTTACCGCGTTTGCTAGCGATCCGCTGCGTTTATTACCCGAAACAACACAAGCACAATACATAGAAGCACAAAAGCAAAACCAAGGTATGCGTATAATTTGCGATTACTTAAGCGGAATGACCGACGAGTACGCTTATAAAACGTATCAACGATTGTTTTCACCTATGCAATAATACCAACCTGCATAAATCTTTGATCAATTTAACGAATTAAATTGCACTATAACGTCGTTAAAAATTTTTTATTTAGAACAACTAGATACAAAAATTTTTGCCTAGTTCTAGCGTAATTTTCTTAACGTTAAATAGACCCCATATATAAGCAGATTGGTATAACTAACTAGCAAACATTAAAAAGGCCGAGTAAATTTAATTTACTCGGCCTTTTTGCTCAGCTATTAAAGTTAGCTATTTTGTTAAAGCGCTTTTATAACGACTCTACGCCCATGTTATATAGCGTAAAACCAAATATATCAGCGTACTGCTCAATTGTTTTACTCGTTGGAGTACCTGCACCATGCCCCGCATTGGTTTCTATGCGAATAAGCGTTGGGTTATTACCCGTTTGCTTTGCTTGAAGCTCAGCGGCAAACTTAAACGAATGCGAAGGGACAACGCGGTCATCATGATCGCCGGTTGTAATCATAGTCGCTGGATACTCAACACCTGCTTTTACATTATGAAGTGGTGAATAACCTTTAATGTATTCAAACATTTCTTTGCTTTGCTCACTGGTACCGTAGTCGTATGCCCAACCAGCACCCGCAGTAAATGTATGGTAGCGCAGCATATCAAGTACACCTACAGCAGGTAGTGCCACCTGAAATAAGTCAGGGCGCTGCGTCATCACTGCACCAACTAACAAGCCACCGTTAGATCCACCGCGAAGCGCTAAACGCTTTTTAGACGTGTACTTTTTATCTTTTAAGTACTCAGCTGCCGCAATAAAGTCGTCAAACACATTTTGCTTTTGCAATTTAGTGCCGGCATTGTGCCAGTCTTTACCGTACTCACCACCACCGCGAATATTAGCAACGGCGTACACACCACCTTGCTCAAGCCATACTGCATTAACGGGGCTAAAGCTTGGCGTTAAACTAATATTAAAACCACCGTAACCGTATAAAATAGTAGGGTTTGAACCATCAAGCTTAATGCCTGTTTTATAGGTAATTACCATCGGTATTTTAGTGCCGTCTTTTGATGTGTAAAACACTTGCTCAGACGTGTAATCATCACTATTAAAATCAATAGCCGACTTACGATAAACACCCGATTCACCCGTAGTTACATCAAACGTATAAGTAGTACCTGGTGTTTTGTAGTTAGTGAACGAATAATAAAGCGTTGTTTGATCTTTTTTACCGCCAAAACCACGTGCAGTACCCACGCCTGGTAATGTAATTTCGCGAATTAGATCGCCTTTTTTGTTGTACTGTTTTACCTGCGAAATCGCATCAACCATGTAGTTAGCAAAAAAGGTATCGCCACCTTTTGTAAGGTTTAGTACGTTTTTGGTTTCAGGAATTAAATCAACCCAATTTTCAGGGCTTGGGTTACTTGCATCAACCGTCACTACTTTCTTGTTTGGTGCATTAAGGTTAGTAACTAAAAACAGCTTGCTGCCTTCGTTATCAATAACCGATGTATCTGAATCAGTATTTCCAACAACCGTTACAAACTCACTGTTTTCTTTTGTTAAATCTTTTATAAACAGCTTATTGCCTGAAGTAGACGTACTAGCTGAAATAAGTAAGTAGTGGCCGTCATGGGTTACATCAGCACCTACATAGCGATGTTTTTGCTCATCAGTTTCACCAAATACAACACGGTCAGCAGACTGAGCAGTACCTAGCTTATGGTAATACGCTTTATGCTGATCTGTTTTAGCCGAAAGCTCACTGCCTTTAGGTTTTTCGTAACTTGAATAATAAAAACCTTCGTTGCCTAACCAATCAATGCCACTAAATTTAACGTCAACAAGCGCTTCTTCAACTTGCTCTTTAGTATGTGCATCAATAACTATAATTTTGCGCCAATCGCTACCACCTTCAGATATTTGATACGCGAGTAATGACCCATCTTTTGAAAACGATAAACCCGACATAGACGTCGTACCATCTTCACTAAACTTGTTTGGATCTAAAAATACTTCAACGTCGCCGCCATCTTTACTGCGATATAAAACATATTGATTTTGCAGACCATCGTTTTTATAAAAATAGGTGTAATCGCCTTCAGTAAAAGGAGCGCCTACTTTTTCGTAATTCATTAGTTTTTCAAGGCGCTGTTTTAACTTATCGCGATAAGGAATTTGTTCTAAATAAGAAAACGTTAAATTGTTTTGCGTTTTAACCCAATCGGCAGTTTCTCTGCTCATATCATCTTCAAGCCAACGATATGGGTCACTAACGGTTTCTTCAAAGTAAGTGTCAACCACATCGCCTTTTTTTGTTTCTGGGTATATAACTGCGTTAACTTGCTTCATAGGTGCTTTTACTTCTTCTTGAGTTACCGTATTAGTTGGCTCTGAACAGCCGCTAAGCGCTACAATTACAGCACACGCTAGAGTATGTTTAAACATCCTGAGTTCCATTCTTATTTATTAATAGTGCGCCTAAGTTATTAACTTTTAGCCCTTTTGTCTATTTAGATGCGTTAAGCGCCATTTATCGCTGTAAACAAATGTAAACTTACGCTTTAATAGCACGACCCTCATTAAAATAAAAAACAATAAAAGAGCACACTATGCAAAGTACAAACCCCACGTTTAAAAGCTTTAAAGCTTTCTATCCTTATTATTTAAAAGAGCACCGCAACGTGACTTGCCGCCGCTTACATTTTATAGGAAGCACCCTCGTTCTTGCTGTAATCGCAATAGCATTATTAAAACAACACTACAGTTTATTGTGGCTATTACCTGTTATTGGATATGGGTTTGCGTGGGTCGGACATTTCTTTTTTGAAAAAAACCGCCCTGCTACTTTTAAACACCCTTTTTACAGTTTATGGGGAGATTGGGTAATGTTTAAAGATATGCTTGTTGGAAAAATTAAATTTTAACACTTATTTTTAGCACTTCTTTTTTTATACCAATTACTTATAAAAACAAAATTGCTTCATGCTTTAAAGTATAGGTTCTAATAAGTAGTACATAATTTATAATACACCCATTAAATGTTAATTTAGTTAACATCTAATGGGTTTATTTGTATTTTAAATTTTAAAAAGTATTTATAGCTCAACAGTTTTTTATTGCCAGCCCAATAAAAACGGCTCCTACCCATAATTAATTCAACCCATCAACCTCATCTTACCAGTT
>NZ_BADV01000074.1:0-262 GCF_000238895.1 Pseudoalteromonas sp. BSi20429
AAAATTGAACGTGCCTTAGCACACAGTTTTGTGTGCCGACTTAGCTCAGCTGGTAGAGCAACTGACTTGTAATCAGTAGGTCAACCGTTCGACTCGGTTAGTCGGCACCATTTATTCAAAAGCCTCGCTTATAGCGAGGCTTTTTTGTTTTCAACTTGAGAATTAAAAATACCCATAGTTAAGAGCAAAGCAACTGACTTGTAATCAGTAGTCTGTATAAGTTATCCGTTCGACTAGGTTAGTCGGCACCATTTATTCAAAA
>NZ_BADV01000073.1:0-42145 GCF_000238895.1 Pseudoalteromonas sp. BSi20429
GGAGCGGTACACGAGGCTCGAACTCGTGACCTCGACCTTGGCAAGGTCGCGCTCTACCAACTGAGCTAGTACCGCATTTATTGATGGTAATTCAATCACTCAAACACACTAACCCCGCGTGGGTTATCGTCTTGAGCGGGGCAGGATTCTACAATAATACAGTCTGTTTGCAAGTGTTTTTTACAAATTAAAGAAATTTTCTCTATAGACTTTTAATTCCATAATCGAATCTTTAATGTCATCCAAAGCAAGGTGTGAGCCTTTTTTGTTCACTTTTGCAAGCACTTCTGGTTTCCAGCGACGTGCTAATTCTTTAATAGTACTCACATCAAGATTTCTGTAATGAAAGAAGTCTTCAAGCTCGCGCATATATTTATTCATAAAGCGGCGGTCTTGACCAATTGAATTACCACACATTGGCGAAGTGCCTGCTGGTACCCACTGCTTTAAAAACGCTAAAGTTTGCTCTACAGCATAGGCTTCATCAAAGGTACTTGCTTTGCAGCGTGCTGTTAAACCCGACTTACCATGTTGAGTAGTACACCACTCGTCCATGCCATTTAGTAATTCATCACTTTGATGAATAGCTATAGTTGGCCCTTCGGCTAATATATTCAGGTCTGCGTCAGTGACAACCGTCGCAATTTCGAGTATTTTATCGGTCTCTGGTTCGAGCCCTGTCATTTCAAGATCGAGCCAAATTAAATTTGATTTATTAATAGTCATAATTACCTAAGCGGTGCTTTCCTTTAGATCCAACGCATTTCGATATATCATATTAGCATCAACCGTCGAGCTAAAGCTTTTTTTAGGAAAAGCGACATTTAACTAAGGTTATAGGCCTCCAGTGGCAAAACAAAAA
Organism: Pseudoalteromonas sp. BSi20429; assembly: GCF_000238895.1. NCBI lineage: Bacteria > Pseudomonadati > Pseudomonadota > Gammaproteobacteria > Alteromonadales > Pseudoalteromonadaceae > Pseudoalteromonas > Pseudoalteromonas sp. BSi20429. The sequence goes on from NZ_BADV01000073.1 coordinate 863, forward strand.
AAATTAAGTAAAGGCCAATCGCGTCAGATCAAGGCCAATCACCAAAAGCGCATTAATAGCGCAGACTCAAGACCGGCTAAAAAAGGAGCGCAAGAATGGCAAACCGATAACTTAGGTCAGGTCGAGAGCGCAATTGTGATCAGTCGTTTTGGCCAACACGCCGATGTCGAAACTGAAAATGGCGATGTACTTCGCTGTAATATACGCCGTACTGTGTCTAATTTAGTATGTGGTGATGAAGTATTATTTCGCCGTGCCAAAGTAAGTGAAGGTGATTTAGCCGGTGTAATTGAAGCCACGCAAGAGCGTCGCTCGCAACTTACCCGCCCTGATTTTTACGACGGTGTTAAAGTTATTGCAGCCAACATTGACCAAATACTCATGGTATCGGCGGTATTACCCGAATTTACACCCAGTATTATCGACCGTTATTTAATAGCCTGTGAAGATATGGGCATTGAGCCAATTTTAGTGCTCAATAAAACCGATTTAATTGACGAAGCAGGCCTTAACGAAATACAAAAAGTTCTCGATATCTATCGTAAACTTGATTACCAAGTACTCCTTGTTAGTAATATATCAGGCGATGGTATTGATAAATTAAAAGAAGTACTTGTTGATAAAAATAATATTTTTGTTGGCCAAAGTGGTGTGGGTAAATCAACCCTCGTTAATACTGTATTGCCTAACGCTGAAATATTAACTAAAGAAGTATCTGAAAACAGCGGCCTAGGCCAGCACACAACAACTGTTTCACGCCTTCACCATTTACCAAGTGGCGGTAACCTAATCGACTCGCCAGGAATTCGTGAGTTTGGTTTATGGCATTTAGATGTTGAGCGTGTAACCTGGTGCTTTAAAGAGTTTAGAGAATTTATAGGCGGATGCCGCTTTAGAGACTGTAAACATTTAAACGATCCGGGCTGTATAGTTAAAGAAGCTGTAGCAGATGGCAAAATTTCTCAATTGCGCTTTGACAGCTACCACCGAATTTTAGAAACAATGGCCGATGGCCGTGCAGGCGCCCGTGCGCCTCGCGTATAATTTAGGATAAATACTGTGAGTTTAGACAAATTTAAAATCGCAATGCAGTACGCAATGCCAAAACATTTTATTTCACGCGTAGTCGGTAAATTAGCCGCAGCTAAAGCAGGCGCTTTAACAACGACTTTAATTAAACTATTTATTAAGCAATATAAAGTAGATATGAACGAAGCCCAATACCCAGATCCGGCTCACTATAAAAGCTTTAATGAATTTTTTACTCGCCCTTTAAAAGACGGCATGCGCCCAATGGTAGAAGATAGCAATATCATCATTCATCCAGTGGATGGCGCAATCAGCCAGCTAGGCGATATTGTTGACGGACAGCTAATACAAGCTAAAGGTCACGATTACAGCTTACAAGCGCTACTAGGCGGCTCACAAGATGATACAACACCATTTTTAGGCGGTAAGTTTGCAACGATTTATTTAGCACCTAAAGATTACCATCGTATTCATATGCCAATTGATGGCACACTAAGCAAAATGATTTACGTGCCAGGTGATTTATTTTCAGTAAACCCACTTACCGCGCAAAACGTGCCTAACTTGTTTGCGCGTAATGAACGAGTAGTAGCAATTTTTGAAACTGAGATTGGTCCGCTTGCTATGGTACTTGTTGGCGCAACAATTGTAGCCAGCATAGAAACTATTTGGGCAGGTACTGTCACGCCACCAGCAGGTAGCGATGTATTTAGTTGGAAATACCCAACCACTGGCGATAACGCCATCATGCTTAAAAAGGGTGAAGAAATGGGTCGCTTTAAATTAGGCTCTACTGTGGTACTAGCATGGGGTGCTGATAAAGCTGAAATACTGGAAGATCAACTACCAGAAGTGGTTACTCGCTTAGGTACTGCGTTTGCAAAAATTAACGACTAAATCAATCGTTAATTAGAAATCAAAAAAACCGCGTTATTTAAACGCGGTTTTTTATTTTTTAAGGCGTGAAGCCTGCTTACGCGAAAAGCGCAGCGCCCTCTTAACCTCTTTGTGAATAAATCACTTAAGATCTTATTGCACAAATAGGAGTAAATGAGAAGACACCAAAGCATAGAAATTACGAGCTTTGCTCGTCACGCCAGCAAGCTGTGCGTCTACAAGTTTGGTGCAAAAGTTTGATGTGTTGTAGACGTAGAGCTTGCTCACGTGAAAAGCGCAGCTTTTAGTTTTTAACGGCACATATAGTAACAGGCACAACTCCCTCAAAAACCTATTTACCACACTCTTTACACTCTGAATCTTTAATCACTTTGAAATGCTGCTGCTTTAAAGTAAGCGCATCAAAGGTTATAAATTCACCCCCCTCTGCATGCCCTAGCAATAAGTTAAGCGTAAGTTGCGCCTGCATAGAGCCTATTACACCAAGTAGCGGGCTAATTACTCCTGCGTTACTGCAATTTATAATTGGTGTAGCTTCACTTTGTGGAAAAACACAGCAATAACACGGGCTATCACTTTGCCTAAAATCAAAGCCCATTAACTGCCCTTTAGTTGCGAGTGCAGCACCCGAAATTAACGGTGTTTTATTGCTAATACAATAACGGTTTACACTATAGCGAGTACTAAAGTTATCAGAGCAATCAAGTACGATGTCAGCACCTTTGAGCATGTTAGCTGCATTACTCTCATCTAGCTTTTGACAATGCGTTACTATGTTTATTTGATTATTAAGACTCGCTAATACTTTACCCGCTGCGGCGACCTTGCTTTGTCCTAAGTGATTTATTTTATAAAGCACTTGGCGCTGTAAGTTTGAAAGCTCAACCTCATCATTATCAATTAAAATAAGCGTTCCAATACCTGCAGCGGCTAAATATAAAAGCGCTGGGCTACCTAGACCACCAGCCCCCACTACTGCAACCGTTGAGGATTTAAGTGCTAATTGCCCTTCAAGCCCAACTTCTTCAAGCAATAAATGGCGGCTGTAACGCAGGGTTTCTTTATCGCTTAGCTCACTCACGTTTATCAGCCTTATTAGTATTACCCTTGTTAGTTTTAATTGGCACTGCTTATGGCCACTTGCAGAGCGCTTATAGCCTCTACGTAATTATCAGCTTCGGTAATCGCACGCACTACTGCAACACTGCCTACGCCTGTTTTCGCTACCTGCTCAGCACGGCTTAAATCAATACCGCCTATTGCTACTGTTGGGTAGCTTTGCATAAGTGGTACAAACTTAATCAGCTTTTCAAGGCCTTGTATTTGACCTGTCATATCTTTTGTTGTGGTTGGGTAAATAGCGCCAAATGCCATATAACTAGGGCGATAATTATGCGCACGTAGCATTTCATAAAAACCATGAGTAGAAAGCCCAAGCCTTAATCCAGCGTCTTTAATTGCCGCTAAATTAGCAATGTCTAAATCCTCTTGCCCTAAATGCACACCATACGCACTATGTTTAATAGCTAGCTGCCAGTAGTCGTTTATAAATACCTGTGCGTTGTATTTCTTGCCCAGCTCAACAGCTTGCTTAATGAGCCCATCAAGCTCATCTTGCGTTTTATTTTTAACGCGTAACTGCGCTGTTTTAATGCCTTGTTGTAAGCATTTTTCTAACCAATCTGTGCTATCTACAACCGCATATAAGCCAAGCGATTTACTTTCACATGGAGCAAAATCAGCAGCCATATTAAAATCAAGCGGCACATCAAAATCAAGCTCATCACCCAGCCAGCTACCGGGCTCAATTACTTGTGGGTAGTCAGCTAAATTAGTGGGGAACGATGTATGAGCAACCGGTCCAATCCCTTCGCCGTAGCGTACCGACTGTTTTAGCCCTTGGTTTATATACGCTTTAGCTAAAATAAAGGCATCTTTTAATGGGTAGTCTTTAGCTAAACACGCAGCAATGACCGAAGCCATGCTACACCCGGTGCCGTGGTTATGCGGTGTTTGTATTTTTTGATTACCTAACCAATATTCTTCGCCATTTTGTGTATTACTATCAATACAATAATCAATGCAGTAGCCACTTGGGTAATCCCAATGTCCGCCTTTAATAACAACGGCTTTTGCGCCCCAGCTTAATAGCTTATTAGCCGCTTCTTTTATTGCAGCCGGGCCAATTAAATACACACCGGTTAATAACTGTGTTTCATGGGTGTTTGGGGTTATTACATCCACCAGCGGCAGTAAACATTCTTTTATTGCACTTACCGTGTCCTCTTCTGTTAGTAAGTCACCGCTTGAAGCAATCGCAACAGGGTCATATACAATAACGGGAGGCACAGTCCACTTAGCTTTATAATGACTTATATGTTCGCTGATCAACTGAATTTGCTGCACATTGGCTAACATGCCAATTTTTATTACTTTGGCTTTCATGTCTTTTTCAAGCGCAAGTAACTGCGATTCAATAATATCGGTAGACACCGCATTAATAGCTTCTACGCCTAAACTATTTTGTGCAGTAAGCGCCGTAATTGCCGTGCAGCCATGTACACCAAAACTTTGCATTGCTTTTATATCAGCTTGAATACCTGCACCGCCGCCCGAATCAGATCCGGCAATTGTCCACACTACGTTATTCATATTCTCTCCTTCACTGCTGATGCCAAAATGGCATACCCATTGTTGGGGTTGATGGGGCTGCAACGTCTTTTTCAGGCATTGCTTTTGCTTTATATGCAAAGCGCCCTGCTTCAACTGCGGCTTTAAATGCGCGGCTCATAGTAATTGGGCAACCCGCCCCTGCAATGGCTGAATTTAATAATACCGCATCATACCCCATTTCGAGTGCTTGGCAGGCATGCGATGGCAAACCTAAACCGGCATCTACTATTAATGTGGTATCGGGTAAACGCTCTCGAATAGTTTTTAAATTATAGCTATTTAACAAGCCTTTACCGGTGCCTATTGGCGCCCCCCACGGCATAAGCACCTCACACCCTAGCTCATTTAAGCGCTGACAAAGTACTAAGTCATCGGTGCAATAAGGCAATACTTTAAAGCCATCATTAATTAATATTTTTGTGGCTTCAAGTAACGCAAAAGGGTCAGGCTGTAAATTGTAATCATCGCCAATCAGCTCTAGCTTAATCCAATCGGTGGCAAATACCTCTCGGCACATTTTTGCAAGGGTTGTCGCTTCTTTAACACTGTGGCACCCGGCGGTATTAGGCAATATTTTTAAGCCTGTATTTTTTATTAGCTGCCAAAAGTCATCACCTGCTGTTGCACTTTGCTGGCGCCTAAGCGACACGGTAACAATTTCAGCCCCAGAGGCGACTATCGATTGGGTCATAACATCAGGCGACGGATAAAGCGCAGAGCCTATTAATAAACGGCTATTAACTTGCTCACCATAAATAGTTAAACAGTCTTTAGTTTGCATGAGCTTTATCCGCCTTGAATGGGTGACAGCAACTCAACACTGTCGCCCTCATTAAGTACATAGTTACTGTGCCGACTTTGTGGAATAAATTCGCCATTAACAGCCACAGCAAAAGGTGCAACTGCACCAAAGCTTTGAAGTACCTCAACGAGTGCTTTGCTATTAACATTAAGCAGCTCGCCATTAATTGTAATGTTCATTTTATTCTCACTCTATTCGTGAAACTACTTGCGCCACTAATGCCGGTGCAAGCATATAACCATGACGATATAAGCCGTTAATGCTAATTACATTACCAACTTGTGATACTTCTGGACGGTTATCGCTAAATGCAGGGCGTAATCCGGTTTGAATATTAAGTAGCCGTGCTTCGGCAAATCCGCTGTGTACGGTATAAGCCGCTGAAAGTAACTCAAGAGTTGATCGCACTGTTGCGGCGCCGCTATCTTGCGATTCTATTTCGGTCGCACCAATTACATATTCATGATTAGGTTTAGGCGCTATATAAATTGGGTAACGCGGATGCATTAAACGCACAGGTCGCGTTAAATTTACTTCAGGTGCATATAGTCTTGCGACTTCACCGCGCACACCTCTAAGCGGTTTATCGCTTTTAGCACCAAGCCCACGACAATCTATAATGTAGTCAAATGGTCGATTATTTATTTCACCGTTTTTAATGGTTACGCGCTGGTTAAACACACACTTAACTTTGCGCTTATTGAGCATGCTAAAACTTGCTTTATAAAAGGCTTGGTTATCTATTTGCCCCTCGCAGGGTAAAAATAGACCTTGGTTAAACCGATTAGCAAGCTCTGGCTCTAACTCCGCTATTTGCTGAGCATTCAATGCCTGAGCGCTGTGCCCTGCTATAGGCTTTATTCTCTGGGTAAAGCTTTGTAAATCGCCTTTATCTTGCTGATGCGCAACGACCAATGTGCCTTGCTGCTGAAAAAACACATCCCCCTCAAGTCCACTCACTATTTCTGGCCAGCGCTTCATTGAATCAAGCCCCATTAAAGCTAAATCAGCCTCGCATAACACCGACTCAGCCAGCGGTGCCAGCATGGCTGCTGCCACTTTACCGGCGCTATTTGGGGTTTGCTCATCGTCTGCTTCAAACACCGTTACATGATGTAACTTACTTAGCTCAAGGGCAGCTAAGCGCCCTGCTAAACCAAAACCCACCACAGCAATGTTATAAAACATAAAACCTCCAAAAGCAGTTATTAGTAGGTGCGAATTCACTCGCACTTCTTCAATATTTAAAGAAGCGAGGTATAAAACCTCACCTACATCTGTATCTAACTTCTTGCTATACCGCTTTGTGGTAAATTTCTGAGCCTGTTTGCTTAAACTGGGCAGATTTAGCTTTCATTTCGGCTTCTACATCAATCATTTTTATTTCAATAGCGTCGCCAGCGTCATTTGGATCAATACCGCGTGTTTCTAAATCTTTAGCGTAATCGCGTACTTCTTGGCTAATTTTCATAGAGCAAAATTTAGGGCCACACATAGAACAAAAGTGAGCCACTTTGCCTGACTCTTGCGGCAGAGTTTCGTCGTGATACTCACGAGCACGGTCTGGATCTAAACCAATATTAAATTGGTCATGCCATCTAAACTCAAAGCGTGCTTTTGATAAGGCGTTATCGCGCTCTTGCGCGCCAGGATGCCCTTTTGCTAAATCGGCGGCATGCGCTGCAATTTTGTAGGTAATTAAGCCTTCTTTAACATCTTCTTTATTTGGCAGACCTAAATGCTCTTTAGGTGTTACATAGCAAAGCATTGCACAGCCGTACCATGCTATTTGAGCGGCACCAATACCAGAAGTAATATGGTCGTACCCTGGTGCAATATCGGTCGTTAACGGGCCTAAAGTATAAAATGGCGCTTCGTCACAATGTTTTAATTGCTCGTCCATATTGGCTTTAATCATGTGCATTGGCACATGCCCTGGGCCTTCAATAAATACTTGTACGTCGTGCTTCCACGCAATTTTAGTCAGTTCACCTAATGTGCGCAGCTCACTAAACTGTGCTTCATCGTTGGCATCAGCAATAGAACCTGGGCGAAGGCCATCACCTAATGAAAAACACACATCGTATTGTTTTAAAATTTCGCAAATGTCTTCAAAGTGCGTGTATAAAAAGTTTTCTTTGTGATGCGCTAAGCACCACTTAGCCATAATTGAGCCACCGCGCGACACAATACCGGTTACACGTTTAGCCGTCATTGGTACGTAGCGAAGCAGTACACCGGCATGAATAGTAAAGTAATCAACACCCTGCTCGGCTTGCTCTATAAGCGTATCGCGGAAAATCTCCCACGTTAAATCCTCAGCCACACCGTTTACTTTTTCAAGCGCTTGATAAATCGGTACTGTGCCAATAGGTACAGGCGAGTTACGTACAACCCATTCGCGCGTTTCGTGAATGTAACGCCCCGTTGATAAGTCCATCACGGTGTCTGCGCCCCAGCGGGTAGACCACACCATTTTTTCTACTTCTTCTTCAATAGATGAGCTTACTGATGAGTTACCAATGTTGGCGTTAACTTTTACTAAAAAGTTACGGCCTACAATCATAGGTTCTGTTTCTGGATGGTTTATATTATTTGGTAAAATAGCGCGACCACGGGCTATTTCGTCGCGTACAAACTCTGGGGTAATAAATTCAGGAATACTCGCACCAAACGACTCGCCTTTATGCTGCGCGGCAAGTAATTCTTTACGAATTTCTGCACGCCCCATATTTTCGCGAACGGCTACGTATTCCATTTCAGGGGTAATAATCCCTTGGCGTGCGTAGTGCATTTGCGTTACGTTTTTACCAGCGACACCACGGCGAATTTTTGGAAGGTGATCAAAGCGAATATGATCCAACCCTTCATCTGCCATGCGCTGCTGCGAAAACTGCGACGTCACTGATTCTAAAATTTCAGTGTCACCACGGTTTTCAATCCATTGCTCACGAAATTTTGGTAAGCCTTTGCGCACGTCTAGTTCAAAATCAGGATCGGTATACGGGCCCGACGTATCGTAAACACGTAGCGGATCGTTTGACTCATAAACAGGGTTTTCATCTGTACCGCCAATAAACGTATCACTTAACGTGATTTCACGCATACCAACGCGCACGCCTGGTTGAGTACCTTCAACGTATACTTTATGAGAATTTGGGAACGGTTGACCCGTTAAGTTATAAATATATTCAGACGCGGCAGCACGAGTTTCTCGGCGTGACGCTTTATTTGTAGTATTTGACATGACTTGCCTCATTGCTTAAGGGTTGTCTTGTCAGATATTCCGAGGAATAGAGAAAGATCGTAAAGTAGCGTACATGCTACTTTGCAGCCTAAAAAATAAATCACTTTATTGTGCGCATAAAAAAAGACGCACAAGCGTCCCATTTTAGGCAGCTTGTTCCCTACGCAGGTATTAACCTGATCAGGTTCACGGATCCCGCTTTCGCGATCTCAGCCAAAAACTAATTCCTTAGCTTTGGCACTCCGACAAGTATTGATATATAAATTTTGTTCGTCGATTCGAAGATATTATTCAACAAATCTGCGCTGAGTGTACGTCAGTTAAAAACTGCCCGCAAGGGGCTGTTTTTCAAAAACTTAAAATTATTTAGGGATAAACACAAATGTTTGCTCGCCTTGCATGACTAATTGCTGGTCTTGCATTTTAAGCTCGGCACCTTGCTTTAAGGCTTGTAATAACTGCTGCTCAAACTCATCAAGCTCTTCGCCGCACGACTTGCGCGTCATTCCTAATTTACTTACGGTAAGGTTACTTTCTTCAAGCGAGCCTTCACCAAAAAATTTGTTACAGCCAGCAAAACCGTTTACTTGCAGTGCTTCAATAAAGCTCATTGATGCATTAAACGAAGGTGGAATTGCTAAACCATCAACACGTGATAATTGCCATTGGGTGTATTTAAGCTGCTCACTGGTAACCGTCCCTGTTGATGCGCAACCAACACATAAACCGACTATAAGCATCGGTATTGCTGCTAATTTCATGCTACTACTAACTAATTGTCTAATTAATGTAATTGTAACAATATTTATGCCCTTTATCCGTTAAAAATGCATGTTTTAAATGTAAATTTTTGTTCTATGATAGTTCAAAAGTTATGCGATTAAGTACTAAGTTGTAGTTTTAAATACGTTATCTATTTGCTCAGGTAAAAACGGTCTACCTTTTTCATTAACAGACGTTCCTATAACCAGTGCATTGAGCATTACTTTTTCATCGTTTTTACGTATAACCGTTTGCTTAAACGCAAATTTTAAACGACTAATACGCTGCGGCTCCACAGCCACATAAAATTCATCACCTGGTAATAGTGAATGTTTATAGTCCATTTCGCTGCGCATCACGACTAGGTTAATTTTATCTTTCGCTAATTGAGCAAAATCAATACCGTATGCGTACAAGAATTCATGGCGAGCATGCTCTAAATAATTAAAATAAACACTGTTATTTACGATACCTTGTAAGTCACATTCGTAATCACGTACTTTGAAGTCAACTTTAAAGGTCATATTAGTAATCCTGATTATTTAACGTATAATTGCCGCGTTTATAGCACATGTGTTTAAATAATTGCTACCATACGAGTCCCTAAAATGGAGTTAAGTAACCCAATGAACTTACGTTTGTCTTTAATTACTGCCGCACTTTTACCGCTGCTTGGTGCACCAATTGCAGCTAACGCTGATGATAGCGACCTAGAAAGAATTGTTGTAACAGGCGATTTTCAGCGCGAAAGCATTCAAACTTTAAGCGCGAGTGCGAGCTTATTCAGCGAAGATGAAATTAATCAACGTGGTGCAAGTTACTTAGACGAAATGTTAGGCAGTGCCGCCAATGTAAATTTTGCATCTGGTGCGTCGCGTGGTCGTTACATCCAAATTCGTGGCGTGGGACTTCGTTCACAATTTGTAGATCCTATTAATCCATCTGTAGGCTTAGTAATTGATGGTATTAACTATTCTGGCCTTGGTGGCAGCTCATTATTATTTGATATAGACCAAGTAGAAATTTACCGTGGTCCACAAGGTACACGCTTTGGCGCAGACGGTATGGCCGGTATGATCCAAATGGGTTCAGCTAAAGCCACGAGCGATCCAAGTTTAAAATTACAAGTAGGTGCTGGCACGTACAACACCCGCGAAGCAGGTATTGCAGCAAGCACAGGCTTAACAGATGACACTAGCGCACGCGTTAGCTACTTTCGTAGAAAGTCAGACGGTTACGTAGATAACTTGTACTTAAATGACGAAACACAAAATCAAGACGAACAAGTAGCGCGTTTTAAAATAAACAGCCAGCTTACAGAGCATTTAAATACTGAGCTAAACCTTCACTATATTGATATAAACAATGGCTATGATGCGTTTACGCTTGATAACAGCCGCAATAGTGTTGCCGATGAACCAGGCCAAGATAATCAAGAAAGCTACGCTATAGGTGTCAAGAATACTTACACGGGTTTTGACGCTTTTGATGTAAATCTAAACCTATCGGCTATCGATACCGAATTACTTTACAGCTTTGACGAAGACTGGGTATGTAACGATACAAGTGAGCCAAAGTTATGTGCTGCTGGCTTACATCCAGATGGATACAGCTCAACCGATCTTTACAGCCGCGATCGCGACGATCAGTCTGTAGATTTACAGTTTAATTCTAAAACGGGTAACTGGGTTGCGGGTATTTATTACCAAAACCGTGACGTTGATTTAGAGCGCCAATACACATGGTTAGCAAGCCCATTTTCTTCAACTTACGAAACGAGTAACGTTGCAGTATATGGTCAAGTAGCGACTCCAATTGGCCCTAAAACAACATTAATTACAGGTTTACGTGTAGAGCAATACCAAGGCGACTACACCGATAGCAATGGCTTTATACAAGACACTGACGACGTAATGGTTGGCGGTAAAATAGCACTTGAATATCAAGTGATTGATCGCACTATGATCTACACCAGCATTACGCGTGGCTACAAAGCTGGCGGTATTAACTCAGAAGCGCTTGCTAAAGCCAAAGATGAAGGCTTAAACCTAAGCGCTGATTTTTTCCAGCAACACACCAGTTTCGACCCTGAATATTTATGGAGTGGCGAATTTGGTGTTAAAGGCTCATCGCTTGATGACAAATTTACGCTTCGCTTAGCTGCATTTTACATGCACCGCGACGATATTCAGTTAAAAGCATGGCAAGTAGAAGGTCAGCAATTTACCGGTTATGTTGATAACGCAAGTTCTGGTAGCAACTACGGATTAGAAGTTGAAGGTAGTTACCAACTAACTGATAATCTATTTTTAACGGGTAGTGCTGGTTACTTAAACACTGAAATAGATGACTTTGTAACGCAGTCTGGCTTAAACCAAGACGGTCGTGAGCAAGCACAGTCACCTAAATACCAGTATGCGTTTACTGCTCGCTATAACTTTACAAGTGAGCTTTACGGTATGATTGGTGTTGAAGGTAAGGACGACTACTACTTCTCAGATAGTCATAACTCACAGGCACCAAGCAGCAACTTAGTTAACTTAAGCTTTGGTTACGAAGCAGACATGTGGGCAGTTCGCGCGTGGGCTCGTAACGTGTTTGACGAGACAGTCCCTACACGTGGTTTTGAGTTTGGTAACGATCCACAAGATGGTTACACAACGCATACCTACACACAATTAGGTGAGCCTCGTGTTGCAGGTGTTACGTTTACACTTAATCTGTAAAGCACAGCCGTTGGCTTTCAAATGAAAGCTACAGCAAGCAAATAAAAACACCGCGTTTAATTTAAACGCGGTGTTTTTATTTGTAGGTGAGGTTTTATACCTCGCTTTTTATAAAGTTAAATTACATGAGCGCGAAATAAATTCGCACCTACAGGCTAAGCATTACGCTCTTTGCACATCAAACGCTATTACGTCTTTAATTTTTTCTTTATTTGTTGCGAGCATTACCAACCTATCAATCCCCAAAGCCACCCCTGCGCACTGAGGTAATCCATGCTCCAGCGCTTTAATTAAACGCGTATCCATTGGCACTTGCTTTAAACTGTTTTCAGCGCGGTATGCGTTATCTTCATTAAAACGTTTAGCTTGCTCGCTGGCATTTGTGAGTTCGTTAAAGCCATTCGCTAACTCCATATTTTTATAATAAAGCTCAAAGCGCCCTGCTACACGTGTATCGTGTTCACAAATTTGAGCAAGTGCCGCTTGAGAAGCTGGAAAATGATAAACAAAACACGGTTTTTCTTGTCCTATTGTAGGCTCTACTTTCATACAAAATAATAATTGCAGTAAGGTATCTTTATGCGTTTCATTTTGGGCTATATCAGCAAATCCCTGCTCACACGCTAGTTGCTTTAATTGCTCTATGCTTGCTGTTAACGGATCGAGGCCGAGTGCTTTTTCAAACGCTTGCTGATAGGTAAGTCTAGTTGCAGGCGCGACACCTAAAACAAGCTGCATTAGCTCATCCATTTCATCCATAAGTGCAAATTCATCAAAGCCTGGGCGATACCATTCCAGCATAGTAAATTCGGGATTATGATGGCTACCCGCTTCTTCATTTCTAAATGCTTTACAAAGCTGAAAAATAGCGCCTGAGCCTGCTGCTAACAAGCGTTTCATAGCAAACTCTGGAGATGTTTGTAAAAACAGAGGAAGCCCACCAGCATGCCCTGGACCTACAAATTTGGTATTAAAACTAGCTAAGTGCACATCGGTTACACTGGCAGCACTTAAGCTTGGCGTTTCTACTTCTAAAACATCACGTGCATAAAAAAATTCACGGATGCTACGTAATATCGCTGCGCGTTGTTTTAGTGTTTCAATGCTTGCGCTTGGGGCCCAAAGATCTGCTGACATATTTTCTCCAAAAAAAATCCCAGCGTAAGCTGGGATTTTATAAACAATGTTAAAGCTTACTTAACACGGCTTACGTATTCACCGTTACGAGTGTCTACTTTAATTACTTCGCCAATTTGTACGAATAATGGAACTCGTACCACAGCGCCTGTGCTAAGCGTTGCTGGTTTACCACCAGTACCCGCTGTATCGCCTTTAAGGCCAGGATCAGTTTCAGTGATCTCAAGCTCAACAAAGTTAGGTGGTGTAACAGCAATAGGGCTGCCGTTCCATAGTGTAATTGTGCATAAATCATTTTCAACTAACCATTTTACTGAATCGCCTAGTGCTTTTTCGTCAGCAGCAATTTGCTCAAATGTTTCGTTGTTCATGAAATGCCAAAATTCGCCGTCTGTGTATAGATACGCTAAATCAGTATCCATTACATCAGCACCTTCAACTGATTCACCCGATTTAAAGGTTTTTTCAAGCACCTTACCAGAGATAAGTTTACGGATACGAACACGGTTAAACGCCTGGCCTTTACCAGGTTTTACCATTTCATTTTCTAAGATACTGCAAGGCTCGCCGTCCATCATAATTTTTAGGCCGCCCTTGAACTCGTTGGTGCTATAATTCGCCATCGTTTCCTCTATTTATATTTTTTCGAGTAATCTACATGCCAATGATACAAAGAAATGAAGCAAATTTGCATAAAAACTGGCAAAAAGAATTAGCAAATGTAGTTACCTGCCCAAAAACCTTGCTTGAAATGGTCGGTTTATCGAGCCAAGTCCATGAAAACGACCTAAAAGCCCGTAGTTTATTTCCGGTACGCGTGCCTATCCCTTTTATAAAAAAAATACGCAAAGGCGATCCAAACGATCCTCTTTTGCTACAAGTTATGCCACGCCATCAAGAATTTTTGACTAAATCGGGTTTTAATAAAGATCCCCTACTTGAGCAAGATAACGACCAACCAGGCCTTTTACATAAGTACAAATCGCGTGTTTTGGTGATGTTTAAAACCGGCTGTGCTGTAAATTGTCGTTACTGCTTTAGAAGGCATTTTCCGTATCAAGAAAACCAACTCAATAAAAAAAGTCTGCTAGAAACACTGAGCTATATAAAATCAGATAGCAATATAAACGAAGTGATTTTAAGTGGTGGCGATCCACTGATGGCCAAAGACGATGCAATAAGCTGGTTTTTGGATGAGCTTGAGCAATTACCACAAATAAAACGAATGCGAATTCATAGCCGTCTGCCAGTAGTTATACCGGCGCGAGTTACCGATGAGTTATGTGAGAGATTAGCAAAATCGCCATTAAAAATTATTTTTATTAATCACATAAACCACGCCAACGAAATAGACGCTGATTTTAAAGCAGCTATGCAAAAGCTTAAACAAGCAAACGTAACGCTTTTAAACCAAGCTGTAATTTTAAAAGATGTGAACGATACGCTCGATGCGCAAATAAATTTAAGCGAAGCGTTATTTGACGCAGACGTATTACCGTATTATTTGTATTTGCTCGATAAAGTTGAAGGGGCCAGCCACTTTGATATTAACGAAGAAGACGCTATAAAAATAATGGCAGAGCTATTAAAAGCTCTGCCTGGATTTTTAGTGCCTAAATTAGTAAGAGAAATCGGTGGTCAAAAAAGCAAAACACCTATCGATCTTAAGCTAATTTAAACGTATATATTTACGTTGTTACCCAATGATGCAGTTACCGATTTAGCCGGTGTTTGCGCACTTGACGATTGTGCAGCACCTTCAATAAGTGCAAGAGCCGCCGCGCCATCTGCTAACTGCTGCTTTTTAGATAAAGCAGCGCTGTAAAGCTCACTGCCTTGGCCTGAGCCAGAAACAGCGGGTAAACTTGTGCCTGATATATTCATATAACAAACCTGACTTTTAAATGTAATCCAAGTATTATGTCGGCAATGCAGTGCAAAGCTTTAGGAAAACCATGGATTCTATTATTGAACAACTCAATGCCAACTTAAAAATTGTTTATCGTCAGGCACTTGATGCTGACAAAAAACTCGACGAGCTTCAACAGCAAGGTCACGGTAAGTTTAAAGCCTTATTTACTGCCGATTCAGGCTTTAGCTTTGAAGCTAAACGTTTTAAGCCTTACGTACTCGACGTAGCCGCTGATGTTGAAAGCTTATCTAACGATGGTTTTGAAGAAGAAAAACTGAAAACAACCGTTATTAAGTTACAACAAATACTCACGTTGTTAGCTACTTTTAAGTAAAGCTTAAAAAATAAAAATGCCGCTATTTAGCGGCATTTTTATTTTCAGTTAATCTAAACTTGGTAATATTTGTTCACCAAACCACTCTGTTAGTAAGCGTTTTTCGTAATAAAATGATTCGTCGCGGCCCATTTTAATTTTATCCATAAAGCCCATATCTTTAAGCTCCACATCAGTATCTTTACTTAGCACTGTACCGTCGTTATCGGTTAACGAATAATTTAACTTAATGCGTGGAAAGTAAATTGGTTTTACTACACGAATTTCGTCCATACCGCCATAACGCACATCACCTGCTAAATCTAAATCTGTAAACTCTACGTTTAATTTATAGTCTTTTGGCAATTGCTCGGCTAGTTTAGCCATATGCTTTTCGAAACTTGCTACCACACTTTTGTGATATGAGCTCTTTGTTTGGTTTGACGCTCGCACATCACGATAATCATTAAAGTCATGCCATTTAACAACAGACTCACCAGCATGGGCAAGCGCAGGTAATGCAATACACATTGTTGTTGCTATTTTTTTAACTAAATTCATATCTTTCTCCAAAGAGGTAGACCAATCACAAAAGTGTAGATTGGAGTAAACCTAGCATTAGCTATTACTAGACTCATTTTAGCACTTGTTTATTAACTATAACTTAATCTTACGTATAAAGTGTTACTTGTACTGAGTAAAATGTAATCAAAAGTACTTAATTTACCGTTATTAAAAAAAGATGTTATTTAAACTATAGAAATTACAGATAAAGCATGTAAATCACCTCTATTTATGGTGAAATTAACTCAATTGATAAAAGGTACCCA
The DNA here is from genome assembly GCF_000238895.1 of Pseudoalteromonas sp. BSi20429. Lineage (NCBI taxonomy): Bacteria > Pseudomonadati > Pseudomonadota > Gammaproteobacteria > Alteromonadales > Pseudoalteromonadaceae > Pseudoalteromonas > Pseudoalteromonas sp. BSi20429. The sequence goes on from NZ_BADV01000073.1 coordinate 17,191, forward strand.
CGGAGCTTTCATGACTATTTTAGTAACCGGTGGCGCTGGCTATATTGGCTCGCACACTGTTTTAGAACTTTTACAGCAAGGTAACGATGTTGTTGTTATTGATAATTTAAGTAACTCATCACAAGAATCACTTGCGCGCGTAAAGAATATTACAGGCAAAGAGGCCACTTTTTACCAAGGCGATATTCTCGATAAATTCTTTTTAGATTCAGTATTTGCAAAACACACGGTTGATAGTGTTATACATTTTGCGGGCTTAAAATCAGTGGGCGAGTCGGTTGCAAAGCCCATTGAGTACTATCAAAACAATGTACAAGGTACGCTTACGCTTGTTGATGCAATGCGCGATGCTGGTGTATTTAAATTGGTATTTAGCTCGTCAGCCACGGTATACGGCGACCCTGCAAGCTTACCAATTAAAGAAGACTTTCCTGTAGGCGGTACTACTAACCCGTACGGCACATCTAAGCTGATGGTTGAGATGATGCTACAAGATATCGCCAAATCAGATGAGCGCTTTGCGTTTGCTATTTTGCGTTACTTTAACCCAGTGGGTGCACATGAGTCGGGCTTAATTGGTGAAGATCCTAATGGTATTCCAAACAACCTTTTACCGTTTATCGCACAAGTAGCGGTAGGTAAATTAAAACAGCTCGCTGTATTTGGTGATGACTACGACACAGTTGATGGCACAGGTGTACGCGACTATATACACGTTGTAGATTTAGCTATTGGCCACTTAAAAGCCCTTGATAAAATTGCCAGCAGCACGGGTGCATTAGTTTATAACCTAGGTACTGGTAACGGTTACTCTGTACTACAAATGGTTAATGCATTTATTAAAGCAAGCGATCAAGCTGTACCCTATCAGGTTTCACCTCGCCGCCCTGGTGATATTGCAGCGTGTTATGCAGCGCCAGAAAAAGCACTTAATGAACTTGGCTGGGAAGCAGTGCGCGGTATTGATGAAATGATGCAAGATACATGGCGTTGGCAGTCAAATAACCCTAACGGTTATAAGGGTTAAGTAAAACAAGCTTTGCGCTTACAATAAGTGCGCGGCATCAAGCCGCGCATACCGAGTATTTTAAACACCGAATTCAATTTTATGGCTGCGTCGTAGGCGTAGAGCTTACTCACGCGAAAAGCGCAGCTTTTAATTACTTATATCTAATATCCAATATTTAATAACGAGTATCTTCGTTATGTCTGCGCCCACTGTCTTAGCAAGTTATGATAAACCCCTGTTAATTGAATAATCTCTGGGCTATCTTCTACTTTGCTGCGCAAACTTTGAATCGACATATCTAAATCAAAGAGTAAACCACGTTTTTCGTCGCTGTTTACCATGCTCTGTAACCAAAAGAATGAGGCTAATCTGCGCCCACTTGTTACTGGCATTACACGATGTAAACTCGTTGAAGGGTACAACACCATACTGCCTGCTGGCAGCTTTACGCTGTGTGAGCCATAAGTGTCTTCAATAACAAGTTCACCGCCCTCATAGTCTTCGGGGTCATTAATAAATAACGTCATTGATACATCTGTACGAATTTTTACTGGCGTACCCGGCACTTGTCTAATCGCATTATCTACATGCACACCAAACGATTGCCCACCTTGATAACAGTTAAAAAGCGGAGGAAAAATTTTTGCGGGGAGCGCTGCCGACATAAACAAATTACTGCGCGCAAGTGCTGCCATAATAATGTCGCCAAGCTCTTGGCATTCAGGGCTATTTTCGGGTAGCTGTAAGTTATTTTTTGCTTTGGTTGATTGATGCCCTGCGGTAATACTGCCATCGGCCCACTGCGCTTTAAGCAAAACCTCATGACAATACGCCACTTCTTCTTTCGTTAGTAGCTCTGGAATTTTAACTAGCATGTGCGCCCTCTCACATTTTCATCAAATAATTAAGGGCAGAGTTAACTCTGCCCTTTTATGCCGTACTTATTTTACTCTTAGAAAGAGTAGCTCGCTGTTAAGCTAAACTTACGACCATCACCTGGTACAAAGTGTCCACCACCTAACTGATCAACGTAATCTTTATCACCTAAGTTTTCACCATTAAACTGCAGGCTCAAATCTTTTGATATGTCATACGCAACCATCAGGTCAAAAATAGTATAACCTGGCGCACGAGAACGTGTTGAAGTAGTCCCGTTGTAACGCTCACCTACATATTGCGCACCTAAACCAAACGATAATTTATCCGACATATCGTACGTAGTCCAAACACTCGCGCTATTTTTAGGCGTACGTGCAAGCTCGTTACCAATTTGAGTTGCGTCGTCGCCTAATGCTTTAGTTACTTCGCTATCTTGGTAAGTGTATGAAGCAATTACAGTCCACTCTTTAGTAATTAGCCCAGTTGCTGAAAGCTCTAAACCTTGTACGCGCTGCTCACCACCGAGTATTTCGTCACTTGAGCTATCTGCAAATGGGTCATCAGTACGGGCATTAGTTTTTTCAGTACGGAAAAGTGCAGCATTAGTTTGCAGGCGACCATCCATTAGGCTCCATTTAGTTCCTAATTCATAACTACGGCTTTCTTCTGCGTCTAAATCAGCTGCATTTGAACGCGTAGATACCGTTAGGCTTTCAGCCGATGGATTGAATGAATTACCTGCGCCTAAATATACACTGCCGTTTTCTGTAGGTTTATAAACTACAGCTGCATTCCAGCTAAATAAGTCGTCACTTGTAGAAATTAAAGCGCTTGGATCATTGTAATCGTTGTGATAATCCGTAGTGAAGCTATCAAAGCGAATTCCGCCTGTAACTTCCCACTGCTTGTTAAGTGTCACTGTATCAAATGCATAAATAGCTTGGTTTTTAGCTTTAGCTTCAATGCTTGTACCGTCACGGCCATACACACCCGTAAATGCAATTGTTGCATCAGGATTGTATAAGTCGTTGCGTATTCCATCTTCAATTAGGTTATCAGGCGTAGTTGCAACAAAGTTATGGCGTGTAAACGTTTCATTTGCAAGTTCAACACCCACTACAACATCGTGAGTAAAGCCAGCAAATTCATAGTTACCAATTAAATCAACTTGAAGTGCAGCAAGTGAATTTTCAGTATCACGTGTTTTTTCATCTGCAAAGGTAATGTCAGTGTCTGTTGTAACCGAGAAATAACGCGGTGCAGTTGTTACTGATTCACGTTTTACTTTACCTAAACGACCTTGCACACGTAACGTAGCATTTTGAGAAAAATCATACTCATAACGAGCTGTTGTTGAGTAGGCTTCAATATCTTCGTAATCACGATAAATATTACCGTAAAAGTTATCAAAATCGACAGGAGAAGGTGAGCGCGCGCTATCTGCAAGTTCAGCTACAGGCGTATCGCTGTAAACCCACGGAATGCCGTAATCTGGTAAATTATCTTGGCGTTGATACTCTAGGTTTAAATCAAAACGGCTGTTTGTACCAAGCCCTGTTGCAAATGCAAACGCAACAGCATTTGTTTCGTTTTCAATATGGTCACGACCTGCAACATCACCTTTATCAGTAAGAAGGTTTATACGTAGTGCGCTTGTATCGTTTACTTGAATGTTAGTATCAAAACGACCACGGTAATCGTTTTCTGTGCCTAAACGTAGCGAAACGTCGTTAAAATTGTCTAACTTCGCCTTTTTACTTTCTAAATTAACACTACCACCTGTTGCGCCACGACCAGAAACAGCTGAACCTGGGCCTTTTGCAACTTCAACGGCTTCAATGTTGTAAATATCGCGTGTGTAACCTGCAACATCACGAATACCATCTACAAAAATATCATTTGTAGCACTAAAACCACGAATCGACATGCTGTCGCCAGTAGGTGAACCACCCTCACCTGCTGCTAAAGAAATACCTGAAACATTACGCAAAGCATCACGTAAGCTATCTACGTTTCTATCTTTCATTACCGCTTGGTTAATTACCGTTACAGTTTTAGCTGTATCAAGTAGCGGTTGAGTGTATTTATGCGACGTTGATTTTTCAACAACATAGCTAGACTCGGTTTTAGTTTCTGCTTTAGTTACCGATAGTTCTTGAACATCCTGTGCACTTGCCCAAGTTGAAAGCGTTGCCGTAACAACCGCTGCAATTGGCTTTATGTAGGCATTCCCTTTATTCGATGGCTTACTCATGGTTACTCCGTAGTTTTTATTAAGCACTTAACTATTGTTAATTTAAGGTACATATTTAATTTCGGCGAAATCCTACCACTCAAACAACGCAATGTAAACGATAACTGTTATCAATTGCATTGTTATGTAAATTCCTATATTGTATACACACTCAAAAATTAACAGTAATTACGTCCCTGTAATTGCTTGTCGTAACTTTCAGGATTGTTGTTAAGTAATGCGAAGCTTAATTAAACCAATTAGCGTAGTTATCGCGCTTTGTAGCACCATGGCAGTAAAAGCCGACACTGTTAGTGAGCTAGAACAACTCGTTAATAAATGGCTACAAATAGAAAATCAAAACACAGAATTAAATACTCATTGGCTTGAACAAAAAAGCAGTATGGAGCAAACCTTAACGCTTCTTAATGCCGAGCAGCAGCAACTTAGCGAGCTTAATCAGCGTAGAAAAAAAAGCACCAGTGAGCTTGCCCAAAAACGCGAACAACTTGTTACTAAGCAATCAGAACTTGAAAATGATCAACAGCAATTAAATGATCAACTAGCACGTATCTCTCAGCAATTACTTTCATTACAAGTGCAACTCCCCCCGCCACTTTTAAGTAGTTGGAAAAACGCCGGTGATTTAAGCGACTCACAACTCCGTACAACTGACAAATTACAAACAGCGCTAAAAATGCTGACTCTACTTAATGATTTTCAACAACGTATTTCAATTCACGAAATGGCTATTAAGCATCCTGACGGGCAAGAAGTGTGGGTAAAGCAGCTTTATTTAGGTGCAGCACAAGCATGGTTTGTAAGCGAAGATTTAAGTTACGTAGGTATTGGTTTTCCAAGTGACTTAGGTTGGCAGTGGGAATTTGACCCAAGCATTAATGCAGAACAAGTTGCACTGGGTATTGCTGTACAGCAAAAAAAGCGCGCTGCTGATTGGGTAACACTCCCAATATTAAGTTATGTAAATAAAAACCAGCAGGGGGCTAAATAATGGCTACTAACAGCATAATTAAAGTATTTAGCGCCACAGTGTTACTTTTAAGTGCAAACATTTCTTTTGCAGCTAGCAGTGATGATGCTAAACAAAGTATTTTAAGTGATATTAAAACAGCGCAACGTACTCTAAATAAAACTCAAAATAGTATTTCAAAAGGGCAAGCTACCCTTGCAAAGCAAATTTTTACCAAGCAGCAATCGCTCAGTAAATTACGCGAACAAGCCGCAGTTAATCGCCGCCTAGCTGACGAAAACACATTAAGCCTCGATCAGTTACAAACCCGATTAGACACTTGGCAACAGCAACAGCAATATCAATTAAACTTACTTAGCCGTTTTGTGCGCCAAAATACCAGCAATAGTGCCGGTAATAGTGCAGGCAATGGTTCAGGCAATAACAACGCGACTAATAACCAAAACGAGTTATTAAGCCGCGTTATATCGCAAATTAATAATCAAGAACAGGCACTTTATCCACAGTTTAAAAAGCAATCGGTTGTACTAAGTAATGGCGAATTAAGCCAAGCTAATACCCTTCAAGTAGGCCCTGTTGCATGGTTTAGTACGCAAACACCTAAACTTATGGGTTTATTAAATTTGGATGATGAATCTAATGCATTAAAAGTAGCGTTAGTACAATCAACAAGTGACGATAACCCACTCGATAATACTTTAAAGCAAAACGGTGTAGGCTCAACATTACTTAGTTTTGATCCTAGTTTAACGCACTTAGTGACTAGCCAAGCCCAACAAGAAAGCCCGCTTGAACACTTAGAAAAAGGCGGCTTGTGGGCTATCCCTATTATTTTGTTTGCCTGCTTTGCACTAACCATTGCGCTATTAAAAGCCGCACAGCTACTACGTTTAAGTAAAATTAAAATGCACTCTCAAATGCAATTACAGCAATTTTTTAAAGCTGAAAATAGCAATGAATTTGCAGGCATGCAGCAGCAGTTATTTAACTTAACGCTGCAAAGCGAAAAAGGCCAAGTACGAGACGACCAATTATTTAATCAGTTAATTCATGATAAGCATAAACTCGATAACTTTATTGGCGCTATTGCCGTTACGGCTGCAGTAGCCCCATTACTCGGGTTATTAGGCACTGTTAGCGGCATGATCGAAACATTTAAAATGATGACCTTGTTTGGCTCAGGTGACCCAGAAGTTGTATCGGGCGGTATCGCACAAGCACTTATAACAACCGAATTGGGTTTAGTCGTTGCCATCCCTGCATTGGTATTAAATGCATTGCTATCACGTAAAGCAAAAGCGTACTACAGCCAGCTCGAAGGCTTTGCATTACAGCTAAGTCAACTAGAAAAAGGAGAGACCAATGTTTGAAAAAATCGTTAGTAACCCTATTTGCTGGTGTATTCTTTTACTCGCTTTATTTGTATACCAGCTGATTTTTCATGACTTACTGCACCTTAAACAATACCAAGCGCAGCGTAAAGGTTACTGGCAAGAGGTAAGCTCTATTTTAACTGCAGCGCTTCCGCTACTTGGTTTATTAGGCACCATTGTTGGTTTGCTTGATACATTTAAAGTAATGGCGCTGGGCCATAACGAGTTAATGAGTGACGCCATTGGTGATGCATTACTAACAACTCAATTGGGCCTTGTGTGCGCTATTCCCGCGTGGTTAATGCAAGCGTATTTAGCGTATTCGCAGCGTAATCCTAAATTACATACGTTAAGTAAACAGTTAGGGTAACACTATGCAATCACGATTAAAGCACAAGCTAGAGCAAGAAGCGGGGCAACATATCGATATGTCGCCGCTACTTGATGTAGTATTTATATTGCTAATATTTTTTATTGTTACAACCGTATTTGTACGCGAAAGCGGTGTTGAGGTTGATAAACCACAAGCCGTATCGGCCAGTCGTCTTGAGCAGCAAGTTATATTTTTAGCAATAACCGACTCTCAACAAGTATTTTTTGATGGCAGCCAAATTGGTGTTGCTGGTGTACGTAGTAGTGTCGAGCAAATGTTAAAACAGCAACAACGCCCTGTGGTTATTCAAGCTGATAAAACAGTACCTACTGAGTTACTTGTTCAAGTAATTGACGAAGCAAAGCTGGCAGGTGCGGCGAAAGTTAACTTAGCTACGAAGCAATAATATGCACACGATTGACTCGTCTCAAAAAACAAAAAACAATCGCCATCCACTTTTTGCATTTGGCCTTAGCCTCATTGTACTTAGTGCTGCATTACTACTTTTATGGCTTGGACAACTTGCCGAACACCATATACAAGACAAAGTGGTTGTACGTGAGATTGCCATGGTGGCACTGCCACCTCCTCCTCCGCCATCAATATCGCAACAGCAAACAAGTGAGCCAATGCAAAGCTTAGCGGTAGAAGGTGCAGGCGCGTCTATTCAAGCCGTAAAAATTAAGATCAACAGCAATTTAAGTATTGTAAAACCCGATACACCTAGCGTAAAAGTAAGCGCGCCACAATGGCAATCAATGAGTGTAAATTGGGATGCATTTAGCTTAAATCAACTCGATGGTCTCCCCACTTTGCTTACTCCCGTCAAGGCCGTTTTACCAAAAAGCTTAACCCGCCGAGGTGTTGATGTATTTACTGTAAAACTCGATGTATTTATTGATGAAAGTGGCAAGGTAAGTTTAATTGAGGTAGTACAAAACCCATACCCTGAACTTAAACCAGCTATCGACAAAATTATTAAACAAAGCCGCTTTAGTGCACCTAAAAAAGAAGGTGAAACCGTACGCGCTCGCTTTATTTGGCCAATCGAATTTAAACCTTAAGCCTATTAAAATGAAAAACATGAATATATTTAAAACGCTAAAACCATTAACTTCCGCACTGTTGACGACTGTAATGTGTTCATTACCTTTAGTAAGTGCAAGTAGCGTACATGCAAGCGCTGCCAGTGATACTAATGCGCCACTAAAAGTAACGTTATCGCCTAGCGATCCAACATGGCAGTTGGCTATAAATAATAAATTACTGGGTCCTACAGAGGTCCTTATTGAGCCGACCGAGCGCGGTTTTGCTCGCCAAGTGCAACCACTGTTACAAGCAGGTAATTACAGTGAAGTCGCTGCGCTATTTAAAGGCCGTGATATAAGCCAAGATAGCACTGCTTTAAACTTGTTACGTGCACAAGTTTTGCTTTCAACTAAAGACTTTAATAACGCTGAACAAGCTTACTTAGCGTGTTTAAAAGCTTCACCTGATTTAGTAAAAGCACACCAAGGTTTGAGCCTTTTATACATGCAACAAGCAAAGTATGACAAAGCACAAACACACTTAGTACGCACTATTGAACTTGGTCAGGCTGATGCACAAAGTTATGCGCAACTTGCTTATATACACGTGCAGCACAGCCAACCTTGGAGCGCAGTAGCGGCGTACCGCCAAGCACTGATGCTAGCGCCAGAAACAAGCCAATATCAACAAGGGCTATTGTTTGCGTTAATTGAATCGGGTGATTTAAGCCAGGCAAGTGCATTACTAAAAGAATTACTTAATAAAAGCCCTGATAAAGCTGAACTTTGGCTGCAACGTGCACAAATAGCGTTACAACTTGATCAAAAAAAGCAAGCGCTTGCTGCTATTGAAGTGGCCTTAAAACTCAACCCTAAAGATACCAGCAACCAGCTTTTAGCAGCCCAGCTGCACTTAAGTGAAGGTAGCAGTGAACGCGCTGTTAGTTTATTAAAGCAAGGTTTAAAATACGCCACTAAACAGCAGCAAGTTGAGGTTATTAATACCACGATGCAAACTTTAGGCTGGCTTGTGTCTCAACAAAAATGGGATTTAGCTAAAGATCTAATAGGCAGCGCAAAAAGATTAACTAAGCAACTACCCCGTGATGAACAAGCCCAGTTTTCTGTATACAGCGCACAAATTGCTATGCAACAAGGTAATACTAAACGTGCTCTTAAAAGCTTAAATAACGCACTTAAAATAAACCCGAATTTAGGTGATGCCCTACTTAGTTTAGCGAGTATATATCGCAGTAAAAGCCAACTTACCCAAGCAAAACTTATGTACGTTCGTGCACAAGCCCTACCTGATTACCAACTATCGGCGTGGCTTGGATTATCGCAAATAGCGATTGATTCTAAAGACTACTCGAGCGCGCTAAAGCATCTTAGAAAAGCATTACAAGCTAACCCACAACGCCAAGACTTAATTACTAATATTCGCGCCCTTGAGAATATAGTGCGCCAAGAGGGGTAAGTTTAAGCCGTGGTTAAACTTTCATGTAGACACAGCTTGCTGGCGTGATGGGCAAAGCTCGTAATTTCTATGCTTAAATGTTTTCTCATTTACTCCTCATTGTGCAATAAGATCTTAAGTGATTTATTCACAAAGAGGTTTAGAGGGAGCTGCGCTTCTCACGAGAGCAAGCTCGTTTACAATATATTTTAAAGCGTTACCAATTTTGCATTTCGACTATGCGTGATTGTGTGCGTGCATATTCAAAGCTCAACTTTTTACCTTTATACAAATGTTCAATGTCGGTTTGCGCATTTATTACCAGCAATTTATGGCAATCGTAAAACTCATCTACTAAGGCAATAAAGCGCCGTGCTTCGTCGTCAAATGTGTGCTCATCAAGCGTTTGTTTTTCGCGTTGGTAGCTATCTTCTATACCGTGAACAATAACTTTACCCGTTGCTTTAACACCCATTTGCGGCACGTTCGATACATATAACACATCAAATTGCGTTGCTAAAAACATATAATCGTTAGCACTGCGTGGGCCTGAACATAGCGCCATAAAATCAATCATCAAGGCGTTATCGGCTCTTAATAAATAAGGTAAATCGCGCCCATGCACACTAACTGTATTGCTGCATGTTACAGCCGGATACGAAGCTAAAAACTTATTTTCAAAATCGTGAGTTGATAAATTAATAAAATAGTGACGACTGTTTTTACCATATCTAAAGCGGTGATCGTCCTCCCCTGCCACGTTAATTATATGGCAATGGTTATTAATTAAATCGATAGTAGGTAAAAATCGCGCCCGTTGCAGGCCGTTGTAATAAAGCTGCTCTGGCTTTGCGTTCGATGTGGCCACCAGCACAACACCTTGTTCAAACAACGCATTAAACAATCTGGCCATAATCATGGCATCGCCAATGTCGCTCACAAAAAACTCGTCAAAACATAGTACTCGAATACTTTTAGCCCACTGTTTTGCAATTAGGATTAGTGGATTTTTTTGACCTTGTAGCTGCGAAAGTTGGGCATGCACTTGTGCTATAAAATGATGAAAATGCAGCCGCTGCTTTTGCTCAATAGGTAGGTTTTTATAAAATAAATCCATTAACATGGATTTACCACGCCCTACGGGTCCGTATAAATAAACACCTTTTATTAAAGTCGCTTTTTGCCACCATGATGTGTGAGCTTGAAGTTGCTCGCTTAGCGTATTTAAAGCTTCCACTGCATTTTGCTGCGCAGCATCAAAACACAGTTCACCTGTGTCTATTTTTGCTTGGTAAAGGCTTAAAATTTGTGTGCTGTGCACTGTCATGGTATTTCACTATCGGCTATAATCCCGCCCATTGTAGCCGACTAAAAATGTGAACCAAAATGAAATTCCCTTGCCGCTTAGATAAATTTATTAGCCACTTAGCTGAAATACCGCGTACCCAAGCTCGCGCGAATATTAAGCGAAAAGAAGTAAGCGTTAATGGCGAAGTAATCACATCACATAATTTTCAGCTAGCCCAGCAAGATGAAGTACTGTACCAAGGTACACCTTTGGTATTTTTAGGTAAGCGTTATTACATGCTAAACAAACCTGTTGGCTATGTATGTGCTAACAGCGACGAGCTACATAAAACTGTTTTTGACTTACTTGATGAGCCAAATATGAGTGACTTTCATGTGGCAGGTCGCCTTGATATAGATACCACAGGGTTAGTTATTATTACTAATGATGGCGATTGGTCACATAAAATTACGTCGCCTAAAAGCAATAAATTTAAAACCTACCTCGTCGAAACCCAAGAGCCGATTACCGATGAAGCGCTTGAGCAATTACGTACAGGCGTCATGCTGCATAACGAAAAAGATTTAACCCGCCCAGCTATAGCAGAGAGACTTGCTAATTACGGCCTGCGTTTATCAATAAGTGAAGGTAAATATCATCAAGTTAAGCGTATGCTTTACGCTGTAGATAACAAAGTAGTTGAGTTACATCGCGAGCAGATTGCGGGAATTACCCTAGATGAAAACTTGGCCAGTGGTGAATATCGATTATTAACAGCGCAAGAAATTAAGCTATAAAAGCGCTTTAAAGGAGCCTAAGGCTTGGATTATTAGTTAAAACAATATAGCCAAACTTTTACTTGAGCCTTTTAACTTGCTCCACTAAAATAGCGCCCTTCAAAATTACTAAGGTCGGCCGTGTTAGTTAACTACAACCCCCCTATGAATCCGTATTTAACAATACTTTTTCAGGATGACGACTTACTGATAGTTAATAAGCCAAGTGAGTTATTAACTGTCCCAGGTAAAGATCCTAAACATGCCGACAGCTTAATTAATCGTGTTAATCGTGTTTTTCCAACAGCAAGAATAGTGCACCGCTTAGATATGGCGACTTCTGGCATACTGTGCCTTGCCATGAATAAAGCAGCGCACAGACATTTAAGTATGCAGTTTCAAGAGCGCGAAACAGCTAAACGTTACATAGCACGTGTATACGGACAACTTGAAGCTGAAACAGGATCAGTAGATTTACCCCTTATTTGTGATTGGCCTAATCGCCCAAAACAAATGGTTGATCACGACAGAGGTAAACCTTCGCTTACGCATTTCAAAATACTTGAGCGTGAAGAAAATGCAACCCGTGTAGAGCTAACTCCCATCACTGGTCGCTCGCATCAACTACGTGTGCATATGTTAAGCCTTGGTCATCCTATTTTAGGTGATAGACTTTACGCCCACAAAGAGGCACTTGCTGCTGCTCCTCGCTTACAATTACATGCACAAATGCTGCAATTAAAGCACCCCGTAACTGAGCAAGTACTTACTTTTGAAGCCGAATTAGAGTTTTAACAGGTTCAAATTCACTAGCTAATTCGCTCTATCTATTAAACTTTTAGATAACCTTGCCGATACCTAACTAATTGTCATTAGTTAGGTGCGTTATGCTATTTTCACGGTTTTTAAAAAGGGCTTTTTATATACAGCTCAGCTGTGCGCTACTTTTAGCTAACCCCATCAGCGCGGCTGAACATATTGCTCCACCTAATCTATCAAGCATTGAAAGTAGCGACATTGAGCGACTACTTCCAAGTAATGAAATAAAGCCTATATTGGCGGGAGAAACAGAATTTTTAAGCCTTTACAGCGAGTATATGAGTAGTAATTTTAGAGGTATCGTAATACTTATACCCGATTGGCACTCTTCACCTACCAATAATTCAGGTATGAGCTACTTGCGCAAAGAGCTTAATAATTTAGGTTACAGCACCTACGCAATGACAGTACCCGACATTGACTGGCAAGCAAGTAAAATGGCCGAAGCAATGCCCAGCGAAACCGAAGCTGCGCCTAGTAAAGCCGAGGAACCTGCATCACCCGACACAGCAACAAACGCACAACCGCAGCCTGCAAAAATAAAAGAAGAACCTCATTACGTTAATGCAATTGAAAAAGTAACTGACGACATACTTGATAACTATAAAATAAATCTCATTTCTCGATTTAATGCGCTGTATCAAACCGCTATGGAAGATTCGAGTAATATAGTGGTTATAGCACAAGGCACGAGTGCAGGTGTGTTATTGGAGTACTATGCAGATTTTCCGGACGAGAGAGTTGAGGCATTTATCAGTTTAAGTAGTTACTTACCTAATACCAAGCGTAACGAAAGCTTGAGCCAAACAGCATCACTTGTTACACCCGCCTTACTTGATATTTACTATGCAAATGACAGCACAGACATTTTAATGAGCCTTAAAAATCGTCAGCGCTGGGTTGACCGAAATGCAAAATTTGATTACCGCCAACGCCAGTTGTTTGGCTTGCGCGATCAACCCGATCAACACGCACGCCTAACAAAAGAAATAGACGGTTTTTTACGCCGACTTTTTTAAATACTCATAAGCGGCTTGAATATCTTGGCTCTTTTTAACAGCCAATTCCATCATGTGTTTTGGTAAACCTTGCGATACTAATTTATCTGGATGATGTTGCGACATAAGTTTACGGTACGCTACTTTTATATCACGCTGCGTTGCATCGCTACTTAAGCCTAATAACGCCAATGCTTGCGCACGGTTCATATTATTATTTGGCGGTACATGGTGGCCAGAACCCTCACGGTAACTACTACTTTGACCTTGGTTTTGTTGCTGCTGATTAAAGCGTTGTTGTTGCTTTCTAAAGTTAAACTCTGCTTGGTAGCGCTTTAATACAAATGCAAAGTGTGTTTTAGAAATGCCTAGCTGTTTACTTACTTCTGCTAATAATTGCTTTTCTTGTTCGGCTAATACCCCGTCAGAAAACGCCATTTGAATTTGTATTTCTAAAAATAACTGTATTAGATCGTTTCGTTTAGCAAAGCGTTCTTTAAAATCGTGTACTGTTTCTTTAAGTGAAAAGTCGCTCTCTTTACCTGACTGAAATGCATGCTGTGCTTCACGGCGTTCTTCGCCCTTTAAGCCCATTTCATCCATAAACAAGTTAGCCGCTTTTATATGTACTTCGCTGACTCGACCGTTCGACTTGGCAATGTGCCCCATGACAGCAAAGCAGCTTGAAAAGAATAAAGCTTGGCGCTCGTGAACATCGTCACCACTAAATAAGCTAGAAAAGCCGCCTGCTTTATCAAAGTTATTTTTTAAGCTTTTATCAAATAAATGACCTAGGTATAAACCTAAAATGGCACCAAATATTTTGCCAAACATAAAGCCAAAACAAAAACCGAGAATTTTTCCCCACATCTATAATACTGCCTTCTTAAAAATTGAGTTGTTACGCCTCAAGGCGCGTGTTTAATTGGTTTAAACGCTCTGGTGTACCAATGTCATCCCACTGCCCTATATAGAGCTCAGTAGAGACTAAATGTTCATTTAGCTTTTCACGTAAAATAGGCCCTAAAGGGCGAATACCTTGCTTTAAGCCTTTAAAAAAATCAGCCTGATAGCGGCCAATCCCTGAAAATGTATATTTTTGACTCTCGGCCGATAAATGGCTCAATGCAAAGTCGCCATCTAGATTGTGTGGCGGGTTTTCTATAAGCACTATGTGCGCCTCACCGGGTTGTAAATGAAGTTGCATTAGCGAACTTACATCATAGTCAGTGTATACATCGCCATTTACTACAATGAACGAGTCGCCCAACAGCGGTAACGCTTCAATAATACCGCCGGCTGTTTCAAGGCCACCTTCAACTTCTTGGCTGTAAAGTATATTTACGCCAAATTGACTGCCATCTTTAAAGTAGTCTTTTATTTTATCACCCTGCCACGCAAGGTTTATTACAATATCGGTAATGCCGGCAGCTTTAAGATTATTTATATGGTGCTCAATAAGTGGTTTTTGTGCCACTTTTAACATTGGCTTTGGCATATTTTGCGTAAGCGGCATCATACGCTGTCCGCGCCCTGCAGCTAAAATTATCGCTTTCATGAGCGCTCCTTTGCCAACTTTTCAGTCACTTTTGGCACTATGGTATTTTTTGTCCACTCACTCAATGCTTTTAGCTCTGGGTAATTTGCCGCTACTTCAATAATATAATCAAGCGTCGGTAAAATATTATCTAAATAGCCTGTTTTACCGTCGCGCAAATATAATCGACAAAATATACCCGCAGCTTTTAAGTGGCGCTGTAATCCGGTTAAATCAAACCAATATTTAAACTCATCAAATGAAGTGTTAGCCAGTAAATTTTGAGCCGTAAATTCTTGATAAGCAAAATCAAGCAAGCTTGTTAACTCTTTTTGAGGCAGTTTAAAATAGCAATCGCGTAGTAGCGATACTAAATCGTAGCAAAGTGGCCCGCGTACCGCGTCTTGATAATCTATAATTGCCCACTGGCCGTTACTGTTCATAATATTACGGCTATGGTAATCGCGATGAACAGTAACAGTGGGTTGCTCAAGCATGGCCTTTATTAATAGCTCTGAACTTGTTTGCCACATTACGTTTTGCTCTGCGCTTAGTGGCTCATTAATAAAATCATTCACTAACCATTGGCTAAATATATCAAGCTCTAGTGTTATAAAACCTTCGTTATACGCTTGCATAGCAGGAGCTGCCGGCGTTTTAGCCCATTGAGCACTTAAACTAATTAGTGCTTTATAGTGCTCGGTGCGGTTTGCATCATCAAGCATATCGGCTAGGTGCGTACTCCCTAAATCACTCAGAACAAAAAAGCCCTGTTTCTCATCACTTGCAATAATAGTAGGAAGTAAAAAGCCTTGTTCAACAAACACCTGATTTAGCGAAATGTAAGGTTCGTTATTCACTTTTTTTGGATCTGAGTCCATCACTATTAAATGCTTATTATCGTGATTTAAACGGTAATAACGGCGAAAGCTAGCATCACCCGTGATCGCGTTTAAAGTATGCGACTTGGCATTAAGCTGTGTGTTTATAAATTGTTGTAAATTCTCAAAGCGTGTCATTTTATAAGATATCTATTTTTCACTAAGTTAATTAGGTCAATTACTGTAATTGCCATTATTTTCCTTTATTATGTGTATATTATATTAAACACACAGTATTAAGGTCGATAAATGAGCAAAACCTGGGGCATATTGATGCTAAGCGTAGTTAGCGCACCATCGCTTGCCGAAACTGAACTGGCACACAACCTTTGTGGCATTTCAATGCAAACCAGAGCTTGGCAACCACTTGAAGGCCTTAACCTTGGTGAAGTTGATATTCAAGCTGATGATGTTGAGCTACTTGGCACTCAAAGCGCTGAATTTACCGGCAATGTTGATATTAACACCCTTAAGATGAGTTTGTCCGCACAAACTGCGTTGATAGACAAACAGCGTGGTTTATTAAATGCAACGGGGCCAATTACTTATCAAGATTACGTAAGTAAAGTAAACAGCACCGGATTAAATGCCGATTTAAATAATTCAGAAGTCAGTTTGTTAGGCGCCGACTACAGCCTAACCGAACAACAAGGTAAAGGCGGCGCTGAAAAGCTCACTGTTAATCAGTCTGGCCTATTACTCATGAATGCAAGCTTTACTACTTGCCCAAGTGACACCCCAGTATGGGAAATTGAAGCTGACGAAATAAACCTTTCACGCGAAGAAGGCTGGGGCGAAACATATAACGCCGTATTACGTATTCTCGATACACCGGTTTTATATTTACCTTATTTTACATTCCCGCTGGATGAGCGCCGTAAATCGGGTTTACTTACCCCGACTATTTCAAGCTCTGACAAATACGGTCTTGAAACAATTACGCCGTATTATTTAAATATTGCACCTAATTTTGATGCCACTATTACGCCTCGTTATATGTCTAACAAAGGGCTGCAATTACAAACCGAATTTAGATACCTAACAGAGCAACATGAAGGCTTAGTAGGAATTGAATATTTAGATAGTGATGATTCTGAGCCAGACTTAAATGAACGCTATATGTTTCATTGGCAACAGCAAAGTTATCTGGGTGAAAACTGGCGCGCAAACGTTGATGTAACCAATGTAAGCGATGATAACTACATCACCGATTTAAGCTCAAATTACGCCAGTAAAACCGATACACAGCTTTATCGTACTGGTTCACTTACTCATTTAGGTGAAACATGGCGCACCGATATAAAAGTGCAAAACTTTGAAGTACTGGGCGATCACTTAGAGTCATACACTGCAATACCACAAGTTAATTTTACGCAAACTGCGCCTTGGCGTTTTGATAATTTTGACTTTAGTGTGTCGGGCGAGATTAGCCATTTTACTAATGACTCATCAGAAGTGGCCATAGACAACGCAACTCGTGTACACGTAGAGCCTAAAGCACGCTACAACTATGCAACGCATGCATGGTCATTTTTATCTGAAGTGAGCTTACTGCAAACTAATTATAAGCAAAGCGGAAACTTAACAGGCACGCAATACAGCGATACCGTATCGCGTACTATTCCTAAAGTACGTTTGTATTCTCAGCTTAATTTTGAGCGTGACGCATCTTACTTTTTTGAAGATGCTATACAAACGCTAGAGCCGCAAATTCAATATTTATATACACCTAATAAAGACCAGTCAGACATTGGCTTATTTGATACAACTAAGCTACAAGACGATTATTATGGTTTATTTAGAGACGTGCGCTTTTCGGGTGTTGACCGCATAGCAGCAGCGAATCAGTTTACTTTAGGTGCTACAACGCGCCTATTTGATAAAAAACAAGAAGAAGTATTTAATTTTAGTGCCGGCCAAATATTTTATTTAAGTGATGACGCCAAGCCAACAGAGCAAGGCTTAAACTCAGACACTAATTATAATGCACTATTTGCAGCTCAAACCATGTTACATTGGCACCGCCGTTGGTACCTCGCTGGAGGTATTCAATACGATACAGATGGCAAGCAAATGGTACAGTCAAATGTAACACTTGATTATAAAGGTGATAATAATCAGCTAGTACAATTGAACCATCGCTATGCAAATGATGTCTCAGGAAATACAATCGAGCAAGCAGGTGTATTTACAAGTATTCCTATTAGCGACGAATGGCAATTTATTGCAAGCTATCATCGAGATCTTGAAAACAACAGAAGTATCGAAGTATTGAGCGGATTACAGTATGAATCATGCTGTTGGGCTATCCAAATTACTGGGCACCGCCAAATTGAAACAGATTTAAATCAATCAATAGGCCAAGAACAAGCAACTTTTGATTCAGGTATTAGTTTGAATTTTGTATTAAAAGGACTTGGCAGTAAAAGCCGTTATGATGCACAAAAATTATTACAACAAGGTATTTTTGGCTATCGTAGACCGTATTTTCTTAGTAACTAGAGTACTATCAGCAAGAGTAGTAAAAAGAATATGAATTTAAAAAAATTATTAACATCAGCAGTTTTAAGTGCCAGCCTTTGTCAAAGTGCAATGGCCGCACCAGTAGAAATAGATAAAGTTATTGGCGTTGTAAACCAAGGCGTAATTTTAAAAAGCGAAGTAGACACCATTATTAATCGTGTTAAAAAGCAAGCCGAAGAACAAAACCAGCAATTACCAAAAGATGAAACTCTTCGTGTACAAGCTGTTGAGCGTTTAGTAAATCAAGCCCTTATGATACAAATGGCTGAACGTATGGGGTTACAAATCTCAGACAGCCAACTCGATCAAACTCTTGCAAGCATGGCACAAGAGCAAGGCGGTACAATTGCCGATTTACGCCGTACTATTGAAGGTTCGGGCGAAAGCTTTCAAGCTTACCGTGAAGAAATTCGTAAAGAAATTACAACGCAGCAAGTAACACGTGCAAGCGTCGATCGCCGTATTTATATTAGCGAACAAGAAGTTGATAACCTTTTAAAAATTATGGAAACCCAAGGTCAAAGTGCTGAAGAGTACGACATTGGTCATATTTTAATAGATATCCCTAACGATGCGAACGCTGACGAAATTGCTGGCGCAAAAACACGCGCAGATAAAGTTATTGAGCTATTAAACGATGGCCAAGAATTTAAGCGTATTGCTATTTCATCATCAAGCGGCTCTAAAGCACTTGAAGGTGGACAGCTTGGTTACATGGGTATTAACGAAATGCCATCGCTTTTTGCTGAAGCAGTAAAAGGCCAAAAGAAAGGCGCTATTGTTGGCCCTCTTCGCTCTGGTGCTGGTTTTCATATCATTAAAGTACAAGATGTTCGTGGCCTACAAGTTGTAGAAACAACTGAAGTGCGTTCACGCCATATACTAATTAAACCTTCAATTATTTTAAGTGAAGAAAAAGCACGCTCTATGCTTGCTGGCTTTGCAAAAGACTTACGCGCAGGAACTGCTGACTTTGGAAAGTTAGCTAAAGAGTACTCAGAAGATCCTGGGTCTGCACTTAAAGGTGGCGAGTACGATTGGACAGATCCAACTACCTACGTACCTGCGTTTAAAGATACATTGCTTTCTCTTAAGCAAGACGAAATAAGCGAACCGTTTAGAACACAGTTTGGTTGGCATATTGTGCAGTTACTTGGTAAACGTGTAGCTGATAAAACTGAGCTAGCTAAACGTAACCGTGCTCACGGTATGTTGTTTAACCGTAAATTTAAGGAAGAAAGTTTTAACTGGCAGCAAGAAATGCGCGAGCAAGCTCACGTTGAAATTTTCACAGCAGACCAATAAATATGACCCTAAGAATTGCTATTACACCGGGTGAACCCGCCGGTATTGGCCCAGATTTGCTACTCACGCTTGCTCAGCAAGCGTGGGATGTTCAACTTATAGCGATTGCCGATGGCAAGCTATTAAAAGAGCGTGCAAAACATTTAGGCTTAACAATAAACTTAATTAAATTTGATGATAATGCCCCCGCCATCGCAGCACCTGCTGGCAGCTTGTATATTCATCAGGTTGATTTAGGGGTTGATGTAGAGCTAGGCGTACTAAACGACGGTAACGGACAATACGTGTTAGATACCTTGCGTATAGCAAGCGAAAAAAACATGGATGGCACCTTCGATGCAGTTGTTACGGGCCCGGTTCACAAAGGCATAATTAACAAAGCAGGTATTTCGTTTAGTGGGCACACTGAGTATTTTGCGCAGCAATCAAATACTGCTGATGTAGTTATGATGCTTGCAACAGAGGGCTTACGCGTTGCACTTGTAACTACGCATATTCCACTAGCGTATGTATCGCGTGCAATTACACCTGAGCGTTTAACTAAAGTAGCGGGTATTTTAAATCACGACTTACAAACTAAGTTTGGTATAGAAAAACCACGTATTTTAGTGTGTGGCTTAAACCCGCATGCAGGTGAAGATGGCCATTTAGGTCGTGAAGAAATAGAAACAATCACACCAACGCTTGAGATACTTAGAAGCGAAGGGATGAATTTAATTGGCCCACTACCGGCCGATACCTTATTTCAAGATAAATACCTATCTGAAGCAGATGCAGTGCTTGCTATGTATCACGATCAGGGATTACCTGTGCTAAAATACAAAGGATTTGGTAAATCGGTAAATATTACCCTTGGCTTACCATTTATCCGCACATCAGTTGACCACGGTACTGCTCTCGATTTAGCAGGGACTGGTACAGCTGACGTTGGCAGTTTTGAATTAGCGATCCGCGAAGCAATTAAGCTCGCCCAAGAAAAAGCACAAAATCAATGACCGATAAAGTACATTTAGGACACCGCGCTCGTAAGCGTTTTGGGCAAAACTTTTTATTTGATGAATCTATTATCGATAAAATAGTCTCTGCGATCGATCCTAAACCAGAAGACAACCTAGTAGAAATTGGCCCCGGCCTTGGCGCAATTACTGAGCCAGTAGCCGAATTAAGCGGCCATTTAACGGTTGTTGAATTAGATAAAGATTTAGCGCAACGATTAATTGAACACCCATTTTTGGGTCCTAAATTAACCGTTAACCAAGGCGATGCAATGACGTTTGACTTTGCAAGCTTGGTTCGCGATGACAAAAAATTAAAAGTGTTTGGTAATCTACCTTACAACATTTCGACACCGTTATTGTTTCATCTTTTTGAATTTTCAGATCATATTGAGCACATGCACTTTATGCTTCAAAAAGAAGTAGTAAAACGCATGGTAGCAGGCCCAGGTAGTAAAACATTTGGCCGCTTAAGCGTAATGACTCAATACTACTGTAATGCAATGCCGGTTGTTGAAGTACCACCTGAGTGCTTTAAACCAGCGCCAAAAGTTGACTCTGCGGTTATACGTTTAATACCTAAAAAGCCAGAGCAACGTACAGCAAAAAGCGTTAAAATATTAAACACAGTGTGTTTAGAAGCCTTTAATCAACGCCGTAAAACACTGCGTAACAGTTTAGGTAATTTACTAACTGCAGAAGAGCTTACTAGCATTGGCATTGATATAACGCTGCGTGCTGAGCGCTTATCTTTACAACAATTTATTGATATAGCTAACTGGATTTATGACAACAAGCAGTAATATTGGATCGCCTGTAAAGGTGTCTGTAGAAACATTTTACGTAGAAGGTCAATCTCAACCTGAGCTTGAAAAATACGTATTTGCTTACTCAGTAACGATTAAAAACCATAGTTTATGTAGTGCAAAATTACTGAGCCGCTATTGGTTAATTACCGATGCAAATGGCAAAGAAGTAGTAGTAGAAGGTGAAGGCGTTGTTGGCGAAATGCCAGACATTGGCCCAGGCGAAAGCTATAAATACACCAGTGGTGCAATTTTAGATACACCTGTAGGCACTATGCAAGGCCATTACACGTTACGCAACGAATTTGGCTCTGAGTTTCAGGCCCCTATTAATGTGTTTCGTTTGGCTTGCCCTAACATTTTGCATTAAGCACTTAGATGGCAGATTATGCGATAGGTGATTTACAAGGGTGTTTTAGTGAATTTAACACCCTTTTGCAACGTGTTGATTTTAACCCAAGCAAAGATCACCTTTATTTAGTTGGCGACATAGTTTCCCGCGGGCCAGACTCCCTAGCCTGCTTAGACTACATTTACCAACATCAAAATAGCATGACCATCACTTTAGGCAATCACGACCTTCACATGGTTGCCTGCTGCTTTCTTAACAAACCTATCAACCCAAAAGATAAACTAAACCCAATATTTGAAAGCCCAAAATTAGCACGTTACATCGCTTTTTTACAAACCCAACCATTAGCTTTAGAGCTTATAAAACATAACTGCTTTATATCTCATGCCGGATTAAACCCCGATTGGTCTATTGAAGATGCGCTCAAACAAGCACAATTTGCACAAAGCTGTTATCAATCAAACAATGCTAAAGCGTTTTTTGAACATATGTATCAGCCTCATCCGGAGCAATGGTCAAGCAACCTTGATGACTTTGCAAAATTTAGATACATAGTTAACTATTTTACCCGCATGCGATTTTTAACAAGTGATAACAAACTTGAGCTTAATGCAAAGGGTGCAATAACCGATAGCCAAACATTAACACCGTGGTTTAACCATCCTAATATAGCTAAAACTAAACACGATATTATTTTTGGCCACTGGGCCGCGCTTGAAGGTAGAACAGATAATCCAAGGGTTCACGCCTTAGATACAGGCTGTGTATGGGGTAACACCATGACCCTAATGGAGCTAAGTACAAAAAAAGTTATTGTAGAAAAATCCCACCTTTCGTCTAAATAAACTGAAAAAAAACAATACATCTGTTAGATTTATCAATTAATAGTTAAAATTAGTTAAAGTAATTGATTTTAATTACTTAACTTATTGGTACAAACGCCGATAAGTCTTAATTGAAGTACTTTTGAGTGGAAATCTTATGAACCTGACAGTAAGCCAACGTATTTGGGGTGGTTTTATATTTATCACACTATTATTATTAATAATTGGTGGTAACTCCTTAATAAAAATTGCAAATATTGACCGTTCTACTCAAAAAGTGAACCAACTATCACTTCCAGCACTAAATAAAAGCTCAGAACTACAAGCCGAATTTATTTTAATGAGTAAAGCCGCTCAAGCGAGTTTTTACACTACTTCTGCAAATGAACTAGCCCCCATTAAAAAGCAAGTTTTTGAGCAAAAGCAGTTATTCAATACCCTTCATCGCGAACTTCAAGACGTAGTAAAAAATGATGCAACGCTTAATCAAAGTAGCCAAAATGTAGAAAAAACCTACTTAAGCTTTTTAAGCACAGTTGAAAGCTTGTTAGAAGATAAAAGCAAACAGCTAGCATTAAACAAAACATTAAAAGCACAATTAGAAAATATAGAGCTAAGTGCAGAAGATGCCAATTCTGTTGTACTCGATATTATTGACATTGGCGGCTTTGAGCAAAACCACCCTCGTGCTTATCAAGCTGCAAACAATTTAGAAAATAACTTTATGTCGGTGGTAAGTAACAGCACTGATATGCTAACTGTTAAAACGCTTAATACACTCGATATTGTTAAAAACGAGCAAACCTATTACCTAGAAGAAGTAACGCGTACCATTGCCTTAATTAAACCGGCTATTGAGCAAACTCACAGCGATTTATACTCAAGCTTAAAAGAAAATGTTGATACTTTAGAAAACAATATAAAAGGTAGTAGTGGTTTAGCTGCAAACAAAAAACGATTAATTGACTCTATTACGCTAACAGAGTCAGAGCTTGCCCAGTCAGAGCAAGCCACCAAAATGGCACTTAACCAAATTGACGAGTTAGTTAATCAAGCAAGTGACGTTGCCTTTAAATTACAGCAAGGCGTGCGCAGCGACGTAGACTCAGCAAACTTATGGACGTGGGTTGGTATGATTATAGCCACTCTTTTAGCTGTAGCGATTGCTATTATTACTGTTAGCCGTATTACTAAACCACTTGCTGAAGTTAACCGAATTTTAGATATTGTTGCCAGTGGCGACATGACACAACGCTTAGACGACAGCGCTAAAGACGAATTTGGCGAACTATCTAAAAGTTGTAATACATTAATTGATAACTTACGCAGCCTAATTAAAGGCATTATTTCGCGCTCTACTCAGCTAGCTGCAGCATCAGAACAAACATCTGCAATTACAGCCGAATCAAGCCAAGCAATTCGTAACCAGCAAGCACAAGTTGAACAAGCCGCCACTGCAACAACCGAAATGAGCAGTACATCGCAAACGGTTAGTAATAGCGCTCAACAAGCACTTAGCGAAATTAAAAATGCTGATAAAGAAGCTGAGCGCGTTAAAGGTATTTCGAATAACAACAAAGCAACTATTGAGCAATTAGCACGTGAAGTAGACGACGCCTCTCAAGTAATTAATAAACTACATCAAGATAGCGCATCAATAGGCAGCATTTTAGATGTAATACGCGGCATAGCGGATCAAACTAACCTACTTGCACTAAATGCCGCAATTGAAGCTGCACGTGCTGGTGAATATGGTCGAGGCTTTGCTGTTGTAGCAGACGAAGTACGCTCTCTGGCGAGTAAAACTCAAGAGTCGACCCAAGAGATACAATCAATGATTGAGTCTCTTCAAACAGGCGCAGAAGCTGCCGTAACAGCAATGAGTAAAGGTAAGCAACGTGCGGTATCGTGTGTTGAGCAAACCGACCTAGCAAGTAGCGCTCTTGATTCAATTACATTTGCGGTTTCGCAAGCTCACGACGTAAGTGAAGAGATTTCGACTGCCGCACTTGAGCAACAACAAGTAGCACAAGAAATTAGCGAACGCCTTGAGTCGATTGTAGCCATTGCAGAGCAAACAGCCGAAGGCGCAAACCAAACTAATATCTCAAGTTCAGAAGTAGCAAAACTTGCCGAAGAGCTTCGCTTGTCGGTAGACGAATTTAAAGTTTAAGTTTACTAAAACGATTAAAAAACCCCGATGGTACTATGCACCATCGGGGTTTTTATTTATCAAGACTTTAAAAGTGAGATGTAAAACTTTGCCTACAACATACTCACACCCTATCGATGCGAATTTACTTCGCGCTTATCTAACTTAACTTTATAAAAAGCGAGGTGTAAAACCTCACCTACAATATATGCACACCCTATCGATGCGAATTTACTACACGCTAATCTAATTTAACTTTACCAAAAATAAGGTATAAAACCTCACCTACAATATATGCCACTTGTAGGTGCGAATTCACTTCACGCTCATGCAATACAACTTCACCAAATCGAGTTG